>NZ_JANLGL010000075.1:0-26908 GCF_024655625.1 Pseudomonas sp. 18.1.10 | reverse complement strand
AAACACATTCAGTGCCTGACACTCCGCATTCGCGAGCAAGCCCGCTCCCACATTTTTAGATCTGCGGTGTTAGCTAACCAGCGTGGCATCCAGGGTTATTTTCGCATTCAACACCTTGGACACCGGGCACCCTTCCTTGGCCTTATTACTCAGTTCTTCAAACTGCGCCTGGCTCGCGCCGGGAATCTTGGCCTTGAGGATCAGGTGCACCGCCGTGATCGCAAAGCCGCCATCGACCTGATCCAGGGTCACTTCGGCCTGGGTGTCGATGCTGTCAGCCTTGAGCCCGGCGTCTCCGAGAATCATGGAGAACGCCATGGAGAAACAACCGGCATGCGCCGCACCGATCAATTCCTCAGGGTTGGTGCCCTTGCCCCCTTCGAAACGTGCCTTGAAGCCGTAGGGCGCTTCGCGCAGAACGCCGGTTTCCGTGGAAATGGAACCCAGGCCCGTCTTCAAATCACCTTCCCAATGCGCGGATGCTTTTTTAACGATACTCATAGCAGTCTCCTCAAGCGATGGTTTTGCGTACGTAAGGGTTCTGAGGATAGTCGGACTGGCAAAGTTCATACTGTCGGAGAAACCTAGCAATCAAGTAGGAAATTTCGGTGCCTGCTATTGAATCTCGGGTATATGCCCTCATTGCATAGAGCATGCACATGAAGCGGCAGGTTTTGATTCGTCTAAACAGCCTGCGCGCCCCCTTGGAGAAGCAGGCTTATGAAATCGCTGTCCGACGTGAAGTTCTCGACCCTCGACCTGGTGCCCGTGCGCGCCAACGGCAGCCCGGCGCAGTCGCTGCGCAATTCCCTGGACCTGGCCCAGCACGTGGAAAACTTCGGCTACAACCGTTTCTGGGTGGCTGAACACCACAACATGGACGGCATCGCCAGCTCCGCCACCTCGGTGCTGCTCGGCTACCTGGCAGGTGGCACTTCGACAATTCGCGTCGGTTCCGGCGGCGTGATGCTGCCCAACCATGCACCGTTGGTGATCGCCGAGCAGTTCGGCACCCTGGAAAGCCTCTACCCCGGGCGTATCGACCTGGGCTTGGGGCGCGCGCCCGGCTCCGACCAGATGACCGCCCGCGCCCTGCGCCGTGAACGCTCCGGCAGCGCCGACGAGTTCCCCGAGGACGTCGCCGAGTTGATGGCCTACCTCGGCCCACGCACCCCGGACCAACGCATCATCGCCGTACCCGGCACCGGCACCAACGTCCCGGTCTGGCTGCTCGGTTCCAGCCTGTTCAGCGCGCAACTTGCCGGTGAGCGCGGTTTGCCCTACGCCTTCGCCTCCCATTTCGCACCGCGCTTGATGCACGAGGCGATTCGCGTCTACCGCAATCACTTCAAGCCTTCAGCGGTTCTGGATAAACCCTACGTGATGCTCGGCATTCCCTTGGTCGCCGCCGACACCGATGAGCAGGCCGACTACCTGGCCACTTCGGTGTACCAGCGCATCCTCGCGCTGATGCGCGGGCAAAGCCTAGTGCAACGTCCACCGGTGAAGAGCATGGAAGGCCTGTGGCTGCCCCATGAAAAAGATGCGGTAGGCAGTTTCCTTGGCCTGGCGATGGTCGGCAGCCCGGCGAAAATCCGCGCCAAGCTGGAAGTGCTGGTGGAGCAAACCGGCGCCGATGAGCTGATCTTTACCTGCGACCTGTACGAACACGCCGACCGGATTTATTCCTACGAGCTGCTGGCGCAGTTGATGAAGGGCTAAACCCTTCAGGCGAAAAAAAACCGACGCACTCGCGTCGGTTTTTTATGTCTGCAACACGGGATCAACCGCGCTTGTAGACGATTTCCTTGGTGCCGCCTTCACAGCTACCGACCACTTTAGCGTCGGTAGAAGCACCTTTCTCCACCACCTCCAGCGAATAACCCGAAGCGCCCTTAGCGTCGATTTTCGCTGCAATCTCACTTTTCAGCTCGTCACAAGGCTTGCCCGCCGCCAGGGCCGTGCCCGCAATGCTCAACAAACCTACCGCTAGCAGAAACTTCTTCATCCGTTACTTCCTTGCGCTGATCGAAAAGAGCGTGCCGACGCTCGTGGCATCGGCACCCATTGGTTGTAGCGCAGGTTATGGCAATCAGCCAGTCAGCAAAGTTCAACTACTGGCAATTCGGAATCCCACCTTGAGCGTGACCTGGAAGTGCGCGGCCTTGCCATCCTTGATGTGGCCACGGGTATCAACCACCTCGAACCATTCCAGGTGCTTGATGCTTTTGTGGGCCTCGGCCAGGGCGTTGTTGATGGCATCTTCGATGCTGGAGGTGGACGAGCCCACCAATTCGACTTTCTTGTAGGTGTGATGGTCAGACATGGCGCTTCTCCTGAGGGTCGTCAATAAAGCCTAGCAGTCAATGTTCATACTGCTTCTGGCGACCGTTCCTACGTGAAAGTTCAGATTTACTGCACTTTCTGAAAACACGGGAGTCGGTATCTACACACGTCACTCAATCACTTCAGGAGAGTCCACATGGCCAACACTTCTTTACGCAAAGCGTCGCTGGAAAGCATGGAAGCCGAGATTTCGAGCCTGCTCAAGTCTCTGGAAAGCCTCAAGGACGATGCATCTGACGAGTCGCGCAAGACCTTGAAGGCCCTGAAAAGCAATGCCGAGAATGCCCTCAAGCACTCCCGTCACCTAATCAGCGATGCCTACGAAGAAAGCAAAGTGAAAATCCGCGAAACCGGTGTTGCGACCCGGGACTACGCACAGGAACACCCATGGACTACAGCCGGCGTCGCTGTAGGTGCGTTGGGCCTGCTGGCCGCCTACTTGCTGTGCAAACGCGGTGACTGATCCGGCTGGCGCAACAGCTCAGCCTTGAGCCACTGCGCCAGTTGCCCGGCGCGCCCGTCTGCGGCGCGCTTGGGCAGCCACAACGCCAGCTGCGCGGGGGTTTCGCTGAAACCCCACGGCGCCACCAGCCGACCCGCACGCAAATCCTCGGCCACCAGCGGCTCGGGCGCAATCGCCACCCCCAGCCCAGCCACCGCCGCCTCCAGCAAATAATACAAATGCTCAAACCCCTGGCCGTGTTTCAACGCGCCGGGCGCAATGCCGTGTTGCTGCGCCCAGCTGGGCCAGGCTTGCGGCCGGGAGGTGGTGTGCAACAACGCCTCGGCGCACAGGGCCGATGCGGGCGCGTGGCGCAAACGCTCATAGCCGGCGAAACGCGGGCTCATCACCGGGCCGATACGTTCGCTGGCCAACGCGTACACCTGCATATCCGCCGGCCAGGGTGGCTCGGCGAATACCAGCAGGGCATCCAGGCCGGGACGCCTGGGGTCAAGATCCCCATCACCCGCTGACAGGTGCAGGCGCAGATCCGGCAGGTCCGCGTTCAAGCGACCCAGGCGCGGGATCAGCCAGCGCGCCAGCAAACTCCCCGAACAACCGAGCACGAACGGCGCGTCGGCACTGGCCTGGGTCAGTTCTGCACAGACATCCCTCAACCGCTCGAACGCCTCCGCGCTGGCATCCCGCAGACGGACACCGGCATCTGTGAGTTTAAGGCCGCGCCCCTCCTTGACGAACAAACTCACGCCGAGGTGCTCTTCCAACACTTTCAACTGGCGACTGACTGCACCGTGGGTCACGTGCAATTGCTCGGCTGCCTGGCTGACGCTGTTCAGTCGCGCGGTGGCTTCAAATGCACGCAGGGCATTGAGGGGTGGAAGGTCTCGGCTCATCTGTGAGTTTTCCTGACAGGTTGCGGCGATCTTATCGGTTTTCAGGCCACAGCGTGAGGGGTAGAGTGGCCGTCATTGTTTCCTACACCCATTCTCTCCTGGAGCGTCCCATGACTCAGTCCCAGACCGACCTACGCAACGGCCCAGACGCCAACGGCCTGTTCGGCGCGTTCGGCGGCCGCTACGTCGCTGAAACCCTGATGCCGTTGATCCTCGACCTGGCCCGTGAATACGAAGCGGCCAAGATTGATCCGGCGTTCAACGAGGAATTGGCCTACTTCCAACGGGACTACGTCGGCCGCCCAAGCCCGCTGTATTTCGCCGAACGCCTGACCGAATTCTGCGGCGGCGCCAAGATCTACCTCAAGCGCGAAGAGCTGAACCACACCGGCGCGCACAAGATCAACAACTGCATCGGCCAGATCCTGCTGGCCCGGCGCATGGGCAAGAAACGCATCATCGCCGAAACCGGCGCCGGCATGCACGGCGTGGCCACCGCCACCGTTGCGGCGCGCTTCGGCCTGCAATGCGTGATCTACATGGGCACCACCGACATCGAGCGCCAGCAGGCCAACGTGTTCCGCATGAAGCTGCTGGGCGCGGAAGTGATCCCGGTGGTCGCCGGCACCGGCACCCTCAAGGACGCGATGAACGAAGCCCTGCGCGACTGGGTGACCAACGTCGACAGCACCTTCTACCTGATCGGCACCGTGGCTGGCCCACACCCTTACCCGGCGATGGTCCGCGACTTCCAGGCGGTGATCGGCAAGGAAACCCGCACCCAACTGCAAGCCCAGGAAGGCCGCCTGCCGGACAGCCTGGTCGCCTGCATCGGCGGCGGTTCCAACGCCATGGGCCTGTTCCACCCGTTCCTCGACGACACCAGCGTGGAAATCATCGGCGTTGAAGCGGCTGGCCACGGCATCGAAACCGGCAAGCACGCCGCCAGCCTCAACGGCGGCGTACCCGGCGTACTGCACGGCAACCGCACCTTCCTGTTGCAGGACGACGACGGCCAGATCATCGACGCCCACTCGATCTCCGCCGGCCTCGACTACCCGGGCATCGGCCCGGAACACGCGTGGTTGCATGACATCGGCCGCGTCCAGTACACCTCGGTGACCGACGACGAAGCCCTCGACGCCTTCCACAAATGCTGCCGCCTGGAAGGGATTATTCCTGCACTGGAAAGCGCCCACGCCCTGGCCGAAGTGTTCAAACGCGCACCGACGCTGCCGAAAGATCACCTGATGGTGGTTAACCTTTCCGGCCGTGGCGACAAAGACATGCAGACCGTGATGCACCACATGGAACAGTCCCAGCAGGAGAAACACTAAATGAGCCGCCTGCAAACGCGCTTTGCCCAACTCAAAGAACAAAACCGCGCCGCCCTGGTCACCTTCGTCACCGCCGGCGACCCGGGTTATGACACCTCGCTGGCCATCCTTAAAGGCCTGCCCGCCGCTGGCGCCGACGTGATCGAACTGGGCATGCCCTTCACCGACCCGATGGCCGATGGCCCGGCGATCCAGCTGGCCAACATCCGCGCGCTGGAGGCCAAGCAGAACCTGCTGAAAACCCTGCAAATGGTCCGCGAGTTCCGCAAGGACAACAGCGAAACCCCGCTGGTGTTGATGGGCTACTTCAACCCGATCCACAAATACGGCGTGCCGAAGTTCATCGCCGACGCGAAAGAGGCGGGCGTCGACGGCCTGATCGTGGTCGACATGCCGCCCGAGCATAACGGCGAGCTGTGCGACCCGGCCCAGGCTGCGGGCATCGACTTTATCCGCCTGACCACGCCGACCACCGACGACGTGCGCCTGCCCACCGTGCTCAACGGCAGCTCCGGCTTTGTGTACTACGTGTCGGTGGCCGGTGTGACCGGTGCCGGTGCCGCTACTCTGGAACACGTCGAAGAAGCCGTGACCCGCCTGCGTCGCCATACCGACCTGCCGATCAGCATCGGTTTTGGTATCCGCACCCCGGAGCAAGCGGCGGCTATCGCACGCTTGGCTGACGGTGTGGTGGTCGGTTCGGCGCTGATCGATCACATCGCCACTGCGAAAAATGATCAACAGGCGATTGATGGCGTGCTGGGGCTGTGCGCAGCGCTGTCGGAAGGTGTTCGCAACGCCCGTAAGTAAGGGGCTCGTAAGCGGTAGGTAAAGTTCCTGATACAGAGGAATCATCCTGTTGATCCGCTACCTAAACTGACAAGACCAAGGGATTTCGAACCTCGTTCGAGATCCCTTTTTGTTGTGTGTGCAGTTGAGGAAGCCCCCGATGAAAATGCCTAAAACCGTGATTGCCAGCCTTGGCGTGCTGGTCCTGGGCGCCAGCGCCCTGGTGCAGGCCGCGCCGAACGATCAGGGCGGCCCTGACCGTGGCGGCCCGCAAGGCCAGCACGAACAGCAGCGTGGCGACGACCATCGCGGCCCGCAGGACAACCGTCGCGGCGGCCCGCCCCAGGACTTCGGCCCGGTACGCCAGGTGATCCGCGACCATCACGACCAGTTCTCCCGTGGCGCACCGCCACCGCGCAATGTGCGCCTGGAACGCGGCAAGCCACTGCCCCATGGCTACTACGGCGAACGCCTGGACAGCCGCGCCCTGGCGCGCCTGCCGGTGTACCAGGGTTATGAGTGGCGCCGTTCGGGGCCGGACATCGTGTTGATCGCTGTAGGAACGGGCATCGTCTACGAGATCCTCGACGGCGTGCTTAACTAAGGTTTTTCATCCAACTCTATGCGCTCGACCTTACCGACCAACAACACATAGGAAAGCGCCCCAAGCAACGCCAGCACCGCGATATAGGTAATTGCCGGTGCAAACGAATCACCGCTGGCCAAAAAGCCAATCACAATCGGCGTGGCAATCGCCGACAAATTGCCGATGAAGTTGAACACCCCACCGGTGAGCCCCAACAGGCGCGCCGGTGCCAGGGTCGACACCAAGGACCAGGTAATCGACGCCAACCCATTGCCAAAGAACGCCACCGCCAGGAACGCGATCACCCACGCCGTCGAGTCCACATAGTTGGCGCCGATGATCGCCGTGGAAATCAGCAGCCCGCCAATGATTGGCAACTTGCGCGCAAAGCCCACCGAGGCGCCCCGGCGAATCAGCCAGTCGGAAAAGATCCCGGAACACAGCACACCAACAAACGCCGCGAGAAACGGCAGCGACGCCAGTAGGCCGGACTTGATGAAGTCCATGCCGCGATATTTCACCAGGTAGGTGGGGAACCACGTCAGGAAAAACCACAGCGTGGAGTTCAGGCAGAACTGCCCCAGGTAAATACCCCAGAGCTTGCGCTTGCTCAACACAATGCCCAGGTCCACCCAACTGAACGGCGTCTTCGCGGCTTTTTCCTGCATGTCCACCAGGCCGCCGCCTTCGCGGATCAGTTCGATTTCTGCTGTGTTGACGCCTTTGAAATCCTTCGGCTCGCGGTACACCGCGTACCAGATCGCCGCCCACAAGATACCCACGCCACCGGTGACCACAAACACCATGTGCCAGCCGAAGGCGTGCTGCAACCAGGCCAGTACCGGTGTGAGGAACGCCAGCCCGACAAATTGCCCGGAAGTGTAGAAGCCAATCGCCGTGGCCCGTTCACGCTCGGGAAACCAGGTGGTGACCACGCGGCTGTTGATCGGGTAGGCCGGGGCTTCCAGCGCCCCCACGGCCATGCGCAGCACAAACAATGCGATAAAGCTGGCGGCAAAGCCGAGCATTACGGTGGCGACGGACCACAGCAGCAGGGCAGCGGTGTAGAGAATGCGCGGCGGCACCCGGTCCACCAGCCAACCGCCGGGGATCTGCATCGCGGCGTAGGTCCAGCCGAACGCGGAGAAAATCAGCCCGACGTGAACCGGGTCGATCCCCAGCTCGCTGGTCAGCGCCGGGGCGGCAATCGACAGGTTGCTGCGGTCGAGGTAGTTGATGACCACGGTGATGAACAGCAGCACCATGATGAAAAAGCGCTTTCGCGTAGGCGTGACTAAAGAAGCCTGGCCGGTGAAGGATTCAGGATGCATGAGGGGGTGCCTCTTCTTATGTTTATTGAGGTCTGGAAAGGCGCTGACTGAAGAAACCGGATCAAAATGTGGGAGCGGGCTTGCTCGCGAATGCGGTAGTTCAGCCCCAGATGTGTTGACTGACACACCGTATTCGCGAGCAAGCCCGCTCCCACTTTTTTAACCGCATTTCTTCAGTGAAATATCACCACTCGGCAAAGCTGCCGTCGGCATGGCGCCAGATCGGGTTGCGCCAGCGGTGGCCGATGGCCGCGCGTTCGATCACGTATTCCTCGTTGATCTCGATGCCCAGGCCCGGCCCGTTGGGGATCTTCACAAAGCCTTGGTCGTAGTCGAACACACCCGGGTCTTTCACATAGTCGAGCAGGTCGTTGCTCTCGTTGTAGTGAATGCCCAGGCTTTGCTCCTGGATAAACGCGTTGTAGCAAACCGCGTCCAGTTGCAGGCACGCGGCCAGGGCGATCGGGCCCAGCGGGCAGTGCAGGGCCAGGGCCACGTCGTAGGCTTCGGCCATGTTGGCGATCTTGCGGGTTTCGGTGATGCCGCCGGCGTGGGAAGCATCGGGCTGGATGATGTCGACGTAGCCTTCGCTGAGCACGCGCTTGAAGTCCCAACGCGAGAACAGGCGCTCGCCGAGGGCAATCGGCGTGCTGGTCAGCGGCGCCAGCTCTTTGAGCGCTTCGTAGTTTTCGCTGAGCACCGGCTCTTCGATAAACATCAGCTTGTACGGGTCCAGCTCTTTCATCAGCACCTTGGCCATAGGCTTGTGCACGCGGCCATGGAAGTCCACGCCGATGCCGACGTTGGGGCCCACCGCGTCACGCACGGCGGCGACGTTGGCCAGGGCCAGGTCGACTTTTTCGAAGCTGTCGACGAACTGCAATTCTTCCGTGCCGTTCATTTTCACCGCGGTGAAACCCCGGGCCACGGCCTCTTTGGCGGCGCGGGCCGTGTCGGCCGGGCGGTCGCCACCGATCCAGGAATACACGCGGATCTTGTCGCGCACCTGGCCACCGAGCAGGTCGCTGACCGACACACCGAGGGCCTTGCCCTTGATGTCCCACAACGCCTGGTCGATGCCGGCCAGGGCGCTCATGTGCACGGCGCCGCCGCGGTAGAAGCCGCCGCGATAGAGCACGGTCCAGATATCTTCGATATTGCGTGGGTCTTTGCCAATCAAATAGTCGGACAGTTCTTCAACGGCAGCCGCAACGGTGTGAGCGCGGCCTTCGACCACGGGCTCACCCCAGCCGGTCACGCCCTGGTCGGTCTCGACCTTGAGGAAGCACCAGCGCGGCGGGACGATAAAAGTCGTCAGTTTGGTGATTTTCATCTGTTATCTCTCTTATAGATGCAGCGCCTGCGGGCGCAAGACTTGATTCAGTGCAGGGCTTTCCAGGCGGCGACATAAGCCTGGGCACGGCTCGCTACCTGATCCACGCTCATACCCGGTTTGAACAACCCGGAACCCAGCCCGAAGCCCTTGGCGCCGGCGTCGATAAACACCTGCATGTTGTCCGGGGTAATGCCGCCCACCGGCAGCAACAACGTGCCCGCCGGCAGTACTGCCAGCCACGCTTTGATAACCGCCGGGCCCATTTGCTCGGCGGGGAACAGCTTCAATACATCGGCGCCTTCCGCCAGGGCGGCGAAGGCTTCGGTGGGCGTGGCAACACCCGGCGATAAAAACAGGCCCGCCGCTTTCGCCGCGCGCAGCACCTTGGCATCGCTGTGGGGCATGACGATCACCTGGCCACCGGCCGCCTTGACCTGCTCGACCTGCTCCGGCGTCAACACCGTGCCCGCGCCGATCAGGCAATCGGCGGGCAGGCTGTCGCGCAGGGTGCGGATGCTGGTGTACGGGTCCGGCGAGTTGAGCGGCACTTCGATCACGCGAAACCCGGCCTGGTACAACACCTGGCCGACGGCCTGGGCTTCGTCCGGGCGGATACCGCGCAGGATGGCGATCAAACCGTTTTGTGCGAGTGCGTGCTTGAGCATGTCAGGCCTCCGATGCAGGTTGAGTGAGCCCGGCGGCCACGGCCAATTGCCACAGGCCACGCTCGCTGGCCTCCGGCGCAAGGCTGACGTGGGCGAAGCCGCAAAGGGCGAGGGCGCGTTGATAGCGGGCGCAGAGGGCAGCGGCGCCGACCAGGATGATCGGCTGCTGCCTGGCGCGGGCCGGCAAGCCGGCGAGTTCATGGCCGATCAGCAACCCGGAAAGGTAATCCGGCTGCTGCTCAGGGGCGAGTGCGCCGGTCAGGCCAAGGGTGCGGGCGCTGAACAGGGTGGACAAGACGCCGCGCTGCCCATCTTCCGAGAGCGCCACGTGGACGCCGCGGTCAAAGGCCTCGGCCTGGAAGTGTTCAGTCGGCCGTTGGGTTCGCCCGAGGATGCTGTGCTTGCTCAGTACCGCGAAGATTTCACCGGTCATGAAGGTATCGAAGTGCGTAATGCAGCCATCGACCACCTCGACCCACTTGGAATGGCTGCCCGGCAGGCCGATCAACACCTCGGCACCGAGGCCTTGCAGCACACCCAGCACTTGCGTTTCTTCGCCGCGCATCACATTGGGCAAACCGGCCTGCTCGATCACGCCGGGCACGATATGCACATCCACCCCGCGCAGGCTGCGCACGCGGTGCAGCGCTTGGCCGAGGCGGGCGACGTCCACCGGTGTGTTGCGATAGGCGGCTTCACTCCAGCCCTGGGCGCTGCCGACCATGCCGCAGGCAATCACTGGCAAATCGGGCTGCGCGTCGAGCCAATCACCACAGGCCGTGTCGAAAGCCAGTTCGAAGCCATCGCTGCAATGCACGCCGGCAATGTCCCGGGGCTCGCTGGGCAAATGCATGATCCCGCACGCCAGCGCGCGGTGTTCCAGCACGACGCCTGCCGGGCCGAGTTTGTAAGCACGAAGGGAACTGGTTCCCCAATCGAGGGCGATCAATTGCGCCTGCATCGCTTCACCTGAGTTCTGAGCGGATGCAGGAATATAAACCTACGCGAGCGAAAGTCTCAATATATAAATATCAATCCCACATTTAGGGATTCGACTTAGGAGAAAGCTGACAAGTTCAGTTCCCGCATCGCCCCCATCCAGACCGCGTAGTCGGTGTGATCCTTCAGGTCATCGCCGGTATCGGGGTGCAGGAACACCACCAGCCCGTTGCGATGGATCACCAGCCACGGCAGCACCACGCCGATGTACTCGGGATCGAACGCCAGCTGGCAGCTCCAGTCCGGGTGCGGGCCTACGGGTTTTTCGTGGACACGGCCCATGCGCAGCGGGAACAGTTTGGCGGCGTCTTCGCACAAGGTGCGCGCTTGTTCGATCGTGCTGGCGTCGAAGTAGATATGGGCGTGGTAGCCCTTGATACGTTGCATGACGGACTCCCGATCCAATAAGCGGCAAATCCTAGACCGCAATCGACGGCAGGGCCAGCCCGGTCAACGACCGCGCGCTGCTGGCTTGCTCGGCCAGCAGCCACTCGACAAAGCGCTCCACCAACTGGCCCCGGCGTTTGCGCTGGGGTTGCACCACGTAATAGCCAAACCGCGAAATCACCGTGTCGCTGACCGGTCGGCACAACCAGTTCTGCTCCAGCAGGTTGTCCACCAGGTGGCGCCAGCCAATGGCCACGCCCTGGCCGGCAATCGCTGCCTGGATCAGCAGGGTGTAGTTGTCGAAGCGCAGTTGGCCTGGCGTGGGCGCGGCACTGATGCCCAGTTCGCGGAACACGCCACTCCAGTCGAACCACTGGCTGTTGTTTTCCTGGCGCAGGTGCAGCAACGGGAAATCATGCAGATTTTGTACAGTCAGTGCCGTGACCTGCTCTTTCAGCCACTGCGGGCTGCACACCGGGAACACTTCCTCGTTGAACAGCCACAGGCTCTCGCCTTGCTTGAAACGGCCGTCGCCAAACAGCACCGCCACGTCGATATCGCTGCGCAGGGTGGCGTGGTTGCGCTCGCTGGTCACCAGGCTCACGTCGACTTGCGGGTTGGCCTGGTGGAAGCGGTGCAGGCGCGGCATCAGCCAATAGGCGGCGAAGGCAAAGTCGGTGGCCACTTGCAGCACTTCGTGCTGGTCCTGCTGGGTGATGGCACTGAGGCCGGCGTTGATGCTCTGCAAGCCGCCCTGCACGTGTTCGAACAGCAGCGCGCCGGCGTCGGTCAGCTCGATGCCGCGATAGATGCGATCAAACAGGCGAATCGCCAGCTGTTCCTCCAGGCGCTTGATCTGCTGGCTGATGGCCGGCTGCGTGGTGCCCAACTCCATCGCGGCGGCGGTAAAGCTGCGGTGTCGCGCGGCCGCTTCAAAGGCGCGCAACAGGTCGAGGGACACGTCACCGAGGGCTTCATACATAAGCTGTGCTTATCCTAGACATTGCTTTTCATGGGCTTTACCCCAATTTCCATGGGCTGCATGCTCATTCGCATAAACACCGCCTATGGAATGCCGACAACCCATGAAGCGCAAGAACATTCTTTTCATCATGGCCGATCAAATGGCCGCGCCGCTGCTGCCGTTCTACGGTTCTTCGCCGATCAAGTTGCCCAATCTGAGCCGCCTCGCCGCGCAGGGCGTGGTGTTCGACGCCGCCTATTGCAACAGCCCGTTGTGCGCGCCGTCGCGTTTTACCCTGGTCAGTGGGCAGTTGCCGAGCAAGATCGGCGCCTACGACAACGCGGCCGATTTCCCCGCCGATGTGCCGACCTATGCCCACTACCTGCGCCGCCTCGGCTACCGCACGGCGCTGTCGGGCAAGATGCATTTCTGCGGCCCCGACCAGTTGCACGGCTATGAAGAACGCCTGACCAGCGACATCTACCCCGCCGACTACGGCTGGGCGGTGAACTGGGATGAACCGGACGTGCGCCCCAGCTGGTACCACAACATGTCGTCGGTACTGCAAGCCGGCCCGTGCGTGCGCACCAACCAGCTGGATTTCGACGAAGAGGTGGTGTTCAAGGCCCAGCAGTACTTGTTCGACCATATCCGCGAGGACGGCGACCAGCCGTTCTGCCTGACCGTGTCGATGACCCATCCCCATGACCCGTACACCATTCCCAAGCCGTTCTGGGACCTGTACGACGACGCCGACATCCCACTGCCTACGACGCCAGCGCAAGCCGACCTCGACCCGCACTCCCAGCGCCTGCTCAAGGTCTACGACCTGTGGGACAAGCCGCTGCCGGTGGATAAGATCCGCGATGCACGCCGCGCCTACTTCGGCGCGTGCAGTTACATCGACAGCAATGTCGGAAAACTCCTGCAAACCCTGGAAGACACTGGCCTGGCCGACGACACCATCATTGTGTTTTCCGGTGACCACGGCGATATGCTCGGCGAGCGCGGCCTCTGGTACAAAATGCACTGGTTTGAAATGGCCGCCCGTGTGCCGCTGCTGGTGAGTGCGCCGGGGCAATTTGCGTCGGGGCGTGTCAGCCAGGCCGTGTCCACCGCCGACCTGTTGCCAACCTTGGTGGAACTGGCCGGCGGCACGCTCGACCCGCGCCTGCCACTGGACGGCCGCTCACTGGTCCCGCACTTGCAAGGGCAGGGCGGGCACGACGAAGTGTTTGGCGAATACATGGCCGAAGGCACCATCAGCCCGCTGATGATGATTCGCCGGGGCGCCTATAAATTCATCTACAGCGAAGACGACCCTTGCCTGCTGTTCGATGTGCACAATGACCCGCACGAGCGGGAAAACCTCAGCCAGTCACTGGAACACCGGCCGCTGTTCGAGGCGTTTTTGAAGGAAGCGCGGGCCAAATGGGACATCCCGGCGATCCACCAGCAGGTGCTCGCCAGCCAACGCCGCCGTCGCCTGGTGTTTGAAGCACTGACCCAGGGCAAGCTGAAGAGCTGGGATCACCAGCCACTGGTGGACGCCAGTCAGCAGTACATGCGCAACCATATCGACCTCGACGACCTGGAGCGCAAGGCACGTTATCCACAACCCTGCCAACACCAATAAAACTGAGGGAAGGCCATGCAAAAGTTGACTGTGATACTGGGCATGTTGGCGCTCGGCAGCGCCCATGTGTACGCGGACACGAGCTGTGAAACGGTGAAAATGGCCGATCCAGGCTGGAGCGATATCGCCGCGACCAATGCCATCACCGGTTTTCTGCTGACGGGCATGGGCTACAAACCCAAGGTCGATACCCTAGCGGTGCCCATCACCTTTGGCGGGCTCAAGGATGGCCAGGTGGACGTATTCCTCGGCAACTGGATGCCGGCGCAGCAGGGCTTCTATGACAAGTTCGTCGCCAATGGCGAGGTGGTGCAACTGGCCAAGAACCTCGACGGCACCGAGTTCACCCTCGCCGTGCCGGACTATGTGTGGGACGCCGGTGTGCATGACTTTGCCGACTTGAACAAATTCGCCGACAAGTTCGACAAGAAGATCTACGGCATCGGCTCCGGCGCGCCGGCGAATATCTCGTTGCAGGAGATCATCAAGAAGAACGACTTCGACCTCGGCCAGTGGAAGCTGATCGAGTCCAGCGAACAGGCGATGCTCGCCGAAGTGTCGCGGGCGGTGAAGAAGCAGCGCTTCGTCACCTTCCTCGGCTGGACGCCGCACCCGATGAACGTGCAGCTGAAAATGCACTACCTCAAGGGCGGCGAGAAGTACTTCGGCGACACCGGCAGCGTGTACACCCTGACCCGCAAGGGGTACGCACAAGCCTGCCCGAACGTAGGAAAACTGCTGACCAACCTGAGTTTCACCCAGGAGATGGAGAACAGCATCATGGCCGAGGTGGCCAATAACAAGGTCAGCAATGCCGAGGCGGCGAAGGCGTGGATCAAGGCGAATCCGGCGGTGTTGGATAAGTGGTTGGAGGGGGTGAAGACCGTGGATGGCAAAGATGCATTGCCTGCGGTAAAAGCCAAACTCTAAGGCCTGATGCAATTCAAATGTGGGAGCGGGCTCGCTCGCGAATGCGGTGGTTCAGCTAAGTAAATTTCGGCTGACAGGCCGCATTCGCGAGCAAGCCCGCTCCCACACAAGCCAGCTCCCACAGGGGCCTGTGTGTGCTGATACCCTGAGTCAAACCTTTCTACCCGAGTCTGCGATGCCCCGGCCCACCCGCCATACCCTCTTCCCCTTTCTGCGCTGGCTGCCGCGCCAAACCCGTGCCAGTGTCGGCCGGGATGCCATCGTTGGCCTCAGCGGCGCGGTGCTGGCCTTGCCGCAGTCGATTGCCTACGCACTGATCGCCGGCCTCCCACCGGAATACGGACTGTATGCCGCGATCATTCCGGTGCTGATCGCGTGCCTGTGGGGTTCGTCCTGGCACTTGATCTGCGGCCCCACGGCGGCAATTTCCATCGTGCTGTACGCCAGCGTCAGCCCCCTGGCCGTGCCGGGGTCGCAGGACTACATCACCCTGATCCTGTTACTGACGTTCCTCGCCGGGGTTTTCCAGTGGTTGCTGGGCATGCTGCGCTTCGGCGCGCTGGTGAATTTCGTCTCCCATTCGGTGGTGCTGGGCTTCACCCTGGGCGCCGCTGTGGTGATTGCCCTGGGGCAGTTGCCCAACCTGCTGGGGCTGGATCTGCCGAGCCAGGCCACCGCGATCAAGAGTCTGCTGGCGCTGGTGGATCACGGCGGGGAATGGGACCACGCCTCGCTCGCCCTGGGCCTGGGCACCTTGCTGGTGGGCGCATTGCTCAAATACCTGCTGCCACGTTGGCCGACGCTGCTGATCGCGTTGGCCCTTGGCAGCCTGGTGGCGTGGCTGTGGCCGGCGATGTTCGGGCATGTGGCGCGGGTGAGTTCGTTCGTGGGCAAGCTGCCGCCGTTCAGCCCGCTGCCGATGGACCTGGACATGCTCCTGCGCCTGCTGCCTAGCGCCGTAGCAGTGGGCATGCTGGGGCTGGTGACCAGCCTGTCGATTGCCCGCTCGCTGTCGGCCCGTTCGCAACAATTGCTCGATGCCAACCAGGAAGTCCGTGCGCAGGGCTTATCCAATATCGTCGGCGGATTTTTCTCCGGGTACTTGTCAGCCGGTTCCTTTACCCGCTCCGGCCTCAGCTATGAAGCCGGCGCGTGCTCGCCCCTCGCCGGGGTGTTTTCTGCCCTGTGGGTGGCGCTGTTTGCGCTGTTTGGCGCGGCGTTGATCGCGCATATCCCGATCCCGAGCATGGCGGCGAGCATCCTCCTGATTTGCTGGGGGCTGGTGGACCACCGAGGCATTCGCGCCCTGTTTCGCGTGAGCCGCGCCGAGTTTGTGGTGATGGGCCTGACCTGCGTCGCGACCTTGCTGCTGGAGCTGCAAACGGCGATTTATGCGGGGGTGCTGGCGTCGTTGTTTTTCTACCTCAAGCGCACGTCGCAGCCACGGGTACAGCAGTGGCGCGATGGTGATGAGGATGTGTTGCGGGTGGGCGGCTCGATCTTTTTTGGCGCCAGCCATTACCTGCAAGTGCGCCTGCAACGGTTACAGGGCGAACGGGTGGTGATCGAGGCGCAGCAGATCAACTTTATCGACTATTCCGGGGTGGAGATGTTGCACCAGGAAGCGCGACGGTTGCGGGGGTTGGGGCGGAGCTTGACGTTGCGCCGGGCCAGGCCGCAAGTCGTTGAAGAACTGAAGAAACTGGAAGGGGCCGACAGATGCCCCATCCATTTCGAAGACTGAATGCGGTTAAAACTGTGGGAGCTGGCTTGCCTGCTCCCACAAGGGTTCTTCACAAGGCTTACATCAGTTGGCGACGCAGCTCGGCCAGCACCGGCGCCGACTCCGGGCGCACGCCACGCCACAGGAAGAACGCCTCCGCCGCCTGCTCCACCAACATGCCCAAGCCATCCATCGCCACGGCTGCACCTTGCGCCGTCGCCCAACGGCAAAACGCAGTCGGCTCCTTGCCGTACATCATGTCGTAGCAAAACGTCTTGCCCGGTTCGATCAGGCTGCCGGCAATCGGTGGTACATCGCCTGACAGGCTGGCGGACGTGGCATTGATAATCACGTCCACCGGCTCACGCAGCCAGTCGAAACCGCTGGCAGACACCGGGCCCAGGTCGTCAAACAACTCGGCGAGCATTTCGGCTTTTTCCACGGTGCGGTTGGCAATGATCAGCGAGGCCGGCAGCTCGGCCAGCAACGGCTCTAGCGCGCCACGTACCGCGCCGCCAGCGCCCAGCAGCAGGATGCGCTTGCCTTGCAGGCTCACCCCGGCGTTGACCGTGAGGTCGCGCACCAGGCCAGCGCCGTCGGTGTTGTCACCCAGCAGGCTGCCATCGGCGAGCTTGCTCAGGGTGTTCACCGCGCCAGCGCGCTGGGCGCGCTCGGTGAGGCTGTTGGCCAGGCGGAAGGCGTCTTCCTTGAACGGCACGGTGACGTTGGCGCCACGGCCTTGCTGAAAAAACTCACGGGCACAGCCAGTGAAGTCCTCCAGCGGCGCAAGTAAGGTGCTGTAGTCCAGTTGTTCGCCGGTCTGCTCGGCGAACATCCGGTGGATCAACGGCGACTTGCTATGGCCGATGGGGTTGCCGAACACCACATAACGGTCCATCAGACCGCCACCTCTGGCGCGGCGAGGCCGAGCCAGTCACGGTCTTGCAGGAAGTAGTCGGTGAGGCGCGCTTCTTCGCTGCCGGCCTCGGCTTTCCAGTCGTAGCTCCAGCGCACTTGCGGCGGCAGCGACATCAGGATCGATTCGGTGCGCCCGCCCGATTGCAGGCCGAACAGGGTGCCACGGTCGTAGACCAGGTTGAACTCGACGTAGCGGCCACGGCGGAATTCCTGGAATTCGCGCTGTTGCTCGGTGTAGGCGGTGGCCTTGCGGCGCTGCACGATCGGCAGGTAGGCGTCGATGTAGGCGTCGCCGATGGCGCGGATGAAGGCGAAGCAGGTGTCGAAGTCCCACTCGTTCAAGTCATCGAAGAACAGGCCGCCGATGCCGCGCGGTTCATTGCGATGCTTGATGTGGAAGTAGGTGTCGCACCAGGCTTTGTAACGCGAATAAACGTCTGGACCGAACGGCGCACAGGCCTGCTCGGCCACGCGGTGCCAATGGATGCAGTCTTCTTCGTTGGCGTAATAGGGCGTGAGGTCGAAGCCGCCACCGAACCACCACACCGGCTCTTCGCCTTCTTTTTCGGCGATGAAAAAGCGCACGTTGGCGTGGGACGTTGGTACGTGAGGGTTATGCGGGTGGATCACCAGCGACACGCCCAGGGCTTCAAAACCACGGCCGGCCAGTTCAGGGCGATGGGCACTGGCGGACGGTGGGAGGCCGCTGCCAAACACGTGGGAAAAGTTAACGCCGCCTTTTTCGATTACCGCACCGTTCTCGATCACTCGGGTGCGACCGCCGCCGCCGGCAGGCCGGGTCCAGGCGTCTTCGATAAAGCGCGTGTCCGGCTCGAAGGTTTCCAGGGCGCTGCAAATGCGGTCTTGCAGGTCAAGCAGGTAGGCCTTTACAGCCTCGGTGCGGGTAGTCATGGCATCACCTTGAATCGGGCAAAGCTACGCGAGGCCATTGGGCGTCGGCGGCAAATGGGCGCACAGGATACCACCGCACCCCGTTGCGCCGCAGTTGACGAAGATCAAGCTTAGGAGTTCGATAGCCGACTACGCGAATTCGACCCGAGGAGAAGGCAGATGGCAAAACGTATCCAGTTCAGCGCCCATGGCGGTCCCGACGTGCTTGAGTATGTGGACTACACGCCAGCGGAACCCGGCCCACAACAGGTTCGCGTACGTAACCAGGCCATCGGCCTGAATTTTATCGACACCTATTTCCGCAGCGGTTTGTACGCACCGCCCGCATTGCCATCGGGGCTCGGCGCGGAAGGCGCCGGTGTGGTCGATGCCGTCGGCAGTGAAGTCACCCAGTTCAAGGTCGGCGACCGCGTGGCCTACGGCAGCGGGCCGTTGGGCGCGTACAGCGAACTGCATGTGCTGCCGGCCGCCAACCTGGTGCACCTGCCGGACGAGATCAGCTTCGAACAAGCGGCTGGCGCCATGCTCAAGGGCCTGACCGTGCAATACCTGCTGCGCCAGACCTATGAGTTGAAGGGTGGCGAGACCATCCTGTTCCACGCCGCTGCCGGTGGCGTGGGCTCCCTGGCGTGCCAGTGGGCCAAGGCCCTGGGCGTGAAGCTGATCGGGACGGTCAGTTCGCCGGAAAAAGCCGCCCTGGCCAAATCCCTCGGCGCGTGGGAAACCATCGACTACAGCAAGGAAAACGTCGCACAACGCGTGCTGGAATTGACCGACGGCAAAAAAGTGCCGGTGGTGTACGACGGCGTGGGCAAGGACACTTGGCTGACCTCGCTGGACAGCGTGGCACCGCGCGGGCTGGTGGTGAGTTTCGGCAATGCGTCGGGCGCGGTGGATGGGGTGAACCTGGGGATTTTGTCGGCGAAAGGTTCGCTGTACGTGACCCGGCCGACCTTGGCCACCTACGCCAACAACCCGCAGAACTTGCAGGCGATGGCGGATGATCTGTTCTCGATGATTAAGAGCGGCAAGGTGCGCATTGATATCAACCAGCGGTATGCGCTGGCGGATGCGGCGAAGGCGCAGACGGAGTTGTCGGGGCGCAGGACGACAGGCTCAACCATTTTGCTGCCGTAAGGCTTCAGGACTCTACTGACTCAAGGGCCTCATCGCGGGCAAGCCCGCTCCCACATTTGACCGAGTTTCTCCAGTTGGAACCCGATCAACCTGTGGGAGCGGGCTTGCCCGCGATGGCCGCACCTCGGTCTCAGGAAGGGCGCATCACCTTACCCGTGGCCAAATCGCGAATCAGGCTCGGGTTCTTGCGCCCACCCAGGGCGCCGCCCAGCACCAGGTCCACCTGGCCACGGAAATACTGCTCCACGCGAATCCGCGTACGCGCCGCCGGGCGGCCCTGCGGGTTGGCCGACGTAGAAATCAACGGCCCCACTTGCGCACACAGATCCCGCACCAACGGGTGATCGCTGACCCGCAACGCCACTGTGTCGTGTACACCAGTGACCCACTCCGGCAGCAAGCCCTGATGGGGCACCAACCAGGTGTTCGGCCCCGGCCAGGTGCTGGCCATGCGGTCGATCCAGTCTTGCGGGAAGTCTTCGAACAAAAAGTCGAACTGGTGAATGCTATCCGCGACCACGATCAAGCCCTTGTCCACGGAACGGTTCTTGATCGCCAGCAAGCGGTCCACCGCTTCTTCATTCCACGGGTCGCAGCCCAGGCCCCACACCGCCTCGGTTGGGTAGGCAATCACCGCACCTGCGCGAATTTCTCGTGCGGCTTCCAGCACACGCCACCTGTTGACCATTGTTTACTCTCCAGACCAAAGCTCCGGGCAGTTTACCGATCTCTGTTACAAAACCTAGCAGCGCGCGAGCCAGTGTCCGCTTTCACAGGTCACGCTGCCCTCCAGTTCCAGCTCGGTGAGGGTCGCCAGCACCTGGGACAACGACCGCCCGCTGGCAATCGCCAGGGCTTCGCTGGTGTGGGGCGCCGCGAGCAGCAGCGCCACCAACGGATGCGTCACCGGCACCGGTGCCGGGCGCGACAACGCCTGCCAGCCGCGCAAGCCTTCCAGGATGTGCTCGATGGTTTCCACCAGCACCGCACCCTCGCGGATCAACTGGTGACAGCCCTTGGCGGCGGGATGGTGGATGGACCCCGGGATCGCATATACCTCGCGGCCTTGCTCGGCGGCGAGCTTCGCGGTGATTAGCGAACCACTGGCCATGCTGGCTTCCACCACCAGCACGCCGAGGGACAGGCCGCTGATGATCCGGTTGCGCCGGGGGAAGTTGCCGGCCTGGGGCGCGGTGTCCAGCGGGAACTCGGAAACCACGGCGCTGCCCTGCGCAATCATTGCCGCCGCGAGCCGCTTGTGGCGCTGTGGATAAAAATTTTCGAGGCCGGTGCCGAGTACGCCGATTGTCTGCCCCCCGACATCCAATGCCGCCTGATGCGCCGCGCCATCAATGCCCAGCGCAAGGCCGCTGGTGATGACAAAACCCGCGCTGGCCAAACTGCGTGAAAACGCGGCGGCGGTGTCCATGCCGGGACGCGAAGCACGGCGACTGCCAACCACCGCCAGTTGTGGTTTTTCCAGGACCCCAGGGTCGCCGGCGACGAATAACAACGGCGGCGCGTCGTCGATCTGGGCGAGCAACGCGGGGTACTCGGGCTGGTCCCACATCAGCAAATGCTGGGCCGGGCGCGCCAACCAGGCCAGTGCCGCGCTGGCGCCGTCGCGCACCTCATGGCTGCGCCGAGCATCCGCGCTAATGGCCGGCAACCCCAGGGAACGCCAGGCACTGGCAGGGGCACTGATGGCCTTTGACGCGCTACCGAAGGCTTCGATCAACCGGAGAAAACGCTTCGAACCCAGTTCCGGCAGCCTGTGCAAGCGTAGTCGTGCTTCCAGTTCTGCTGGAGATATTTCATGGCTGTTTGTCGGATACATCTGATCGTCCTTGACCGTAACAAGCTGTGGATAACTCTGTTGGTAACTTATTTAGCAGGCTATTTATTGCCTTTGATGGGCAGTCTCGAAACGGTCCGTGACCGCCAGTGGGCGCGAGGCACTGAGGACAAGGCCGTAACTGAGCTTTTCGTAGGTGCGAAACACCAGCAGGGTGCCGGCGCGTTCGTCGGGAAGTTTCGTCTGGACGCTGGTGAGGGCGTCACGAACGATCGCGCCAGTCTTGATTACTGCGAGCAGATGCCCCTCCACCATGCCATCGCGCCGACCTTTGTTCAGGGTCACGGCATCCAGCACGCCGATCTGGGTAACGCCTCGGGGGATGTCGATGATTTTTCCTTCAATGAAGCTCGCAGGTTCCGACACCTCCATACGCGCCAGATCTACGAGGGGCTGGGCACGGAGCAAGCGATCGCCGGGGCGTACCTCTTGGGTCACGCGCTGCACGGCCAGGGTGGAGAGGTCGCCCGCCGTCACAAAGCGCGCGGTGCCGATGTCATCGGCGTTGATGCCCAGCAGTTCGTGGGTTTGTGGATCGGTGTAGACCTTGCCGCGTCGGAATATTCCGTAGATCGGTTGGGAAGGGTCCAGGACGCCTCGCGCATGCACCTGTTCACCCTGGGCGCCCAGCACCCGGCCGGCGTCCGCCGCGACGATGTAGGGCGCGTTGTCCAGGTCTTGAAGGGAATCAAGCAGACGGTTATGCAATAAAAAGCGCTGGATGGCCTGTTGTGTCGGCTGATCCAGATGCCGGCCCGGCGATGGCAGCAGGGCCATGGCGAACGGGGCCCACAACAGTAAGACGAGCAGCGATTTCCTCATGGGGTGAATCTCCTTTATTATGTGCGTTCGCGTGAAATGCCTTGGCCTTCGCGGCTTTTAAGGGTTTCACACCGGTCGTTTGGGTCCATCCCAACGCCGATTTGCCTTTACCTCACATGTGCAGCAATTACGCTTATGGCTATTTTGAACATCCTCGAATTCCCCGACTCGCGCCTGCGCACTGTCGCCAAACCGGTGGCCGTAGTGGACGACAAGGTTCGTCAGTTGGTCGATGACATGTTTGAAACAATGTATGAAGCCCCGGGCATCGGCCTCGCCGCGACCCAGGTCAACGTGCATCAGCGTGTCGTGGTCATGGACCTGTCGGAAGATCGCAGCGAGCCGATGGTGTACATCAACCCCGAGTTCGAACCGCTGACCGAAGAGATGGGCGAGTACCAGGAAGGCTGCCTGTCGGTGCCGGAGTTCTACGAGAACGTCGAGCGCCCGCTGCGCGTGAAGATCAAGGCCCTGGACCGCGACGGCAAGCCGTTCGAGCTGATTGCCGAAGGCCTGCTGGCGGTGTGCATCCAGCACGAATGCGACCACCTCAACGGCAAGCTGTTTGTCGATTACCTGTCCACGCTCAAGCGTGACCGGATCAAGAAGAAGCTGGAAAAAAAGCATCGCCAGCAAGCTTGATGCCCGTCGTCCAAAGGCTTGCTGCGGCAAGCCTTTTTCTTTTGTGACTGTTTTTAACCGAGACCTCCCATGACCGAGCCACTGCGCATTGTTTTTGCCGGTACACCCGAATTTGCCGCCGAACACCTCAAGGCGCTGCTCGCCAGCCCTTATGTCATCGTCGCGGTGTACACCCAGCCGGATCGCCCGGCCGGTCGCGGGCAAAAACTGATGCCGAGCCCGGTCAAGCAGCTGGCGCTGGAACACAACATTCCCGTGCTGCAACCGCCGACCCTGCGCAACGCCGAGGCCCAGGCCGAACTGGCGGCGCTGCAACCGGACCTGCTGGTGGTAGTGGCCTATGGCTTGATCCTGCCGCAAGTGGTGCTGGATATCCCACGCCTGGGCTGCATCAACAGCCACGCCTCGCTGCTGCCACGCTGGCGCGGTGCGGCGCCGATCCAGCGTGCCGTTGAGGCGGGCGACAGCGAAAGCGGCGTGACCGTGATGCGCATGGAGCTGGGCCTGGACACCGGCCCGATGCTGCTCAAGGTCACCACCCCGATCACGGCCCAGGACACCGGTGGCAGCCTGCACGATCGCCTCGCCGAGCTGGGCCCACCGGCCGTGCTCCAGGCCATCGCCGGCCTCGCGGCGGGCACCCTGGAGGGCGAAGTGCAGGACGACAGCCTCGCCACCTACGCCCACAAGCTGAACAAAGATGAAGCGCGCATCGACTGGAGCCGCCCGGCCGTGGAGCTGGAGCGCCTGGTGCGTGCGTTCAACCCGTGGCCGATCTGCCACAGCACCCTCAACGGCGAAGCCCTGAAAGTGCTGGCCGCAACCTTGGCCGAAGGCAACGGCGCCCCCGGTGAAATCATCGGCGCCAGCAAGGACGGCCTGCTGGTCGCCTGCGGTGCACAAGCGCTGTGTCTGACCCGTCTGCAATTGCCCGGTGGCAAGGCGCTGAATTTCAGCGATTTGTTCAACAGCCGTCGTGAGAAATTTGCCGTGGGCACCGTGCTCGGGGTGGTCGCGCAATGAACCCGCGTCTGGCCGCCGCCAAGGCTCTCGCCGCTGTCCTCAATGGCAAGGCGTCGTTGAACAGTTCGCTGCCCACGCAGATGGACAAGGTCGAAGACCGCGACCGTGGTTTTACCCAGGACCTCGCCTTTGGCACCGCCCGTTGGCAGCCGCGCTTGTCGGCGCTGGCGGCCAAGTTGCTGCAAAAGCCGTTCAAGGCGGCGGACGCGGATGTGGAAGCGTTGCTGCTGGTCGGCCTCTATCAATTGCTCTACACCCGCGTGCCGGCCCACGCCGCCATCGGCGAGACCGTCGGTTGCGCCGACAAGCTGAAAAAGCCCTGGGCCAAGGCCCTGCTCAACGCCGTGCTGCGCCGCGCCCAGCGTGAAAGCGAAGCGCTGCTGGCCGAGCTGGAACATGACCCGGTGGTGCGCACCGCCCACCCGCGCTGGCTGCAAAAATCCCTGAAGGCGTTCTGGCCTGAGCAATGGGAAGCCATTTGCGCAGCGAACAATGCGCACCCGCCGATGATCCTGCGGGTCAACCGCCGTCACCACAGCCGTGACGCCTATCTGCAATTGCTCAGCGCCGCCAGCATCAACGCCACGCCGTGCGTGTACAGCGTTGACGGCATCGTGCTCGAAGCCGCCACCGACGTGCGCAGCCTGCCGGGCTTTGCCGAAGGCTGGATCAGCGTGCAGGACGAAGCCGCGCAACTGGCCGCCGACCTGCTCGACCTCGCGCCCGGCCAGCGTGTGCTCGACGCCTGCTGCGCACCGGGCGGTAAGACCTGTCACATCCTGGAAGTGGAAAAAGACCTCGCCGGTGTAGTCGCCGTCGATCTGGAAGCCAAGCGCCTGGTGCGCGTGCGCGAGAACCTCGCCCGCCTGGGCCTCAGCGCCGAGTTGATCGCCGCCGACGGCCGCGACACCGCCACCTGGTGGGACGGCAAGCCCTTCCAGCGCATCCTGCTCGACGCGCCATGCTCCGCCACCGGCGTGATCCGCCGCCACCCGGACATCAAGCTCACCCGCCAACCCGACGACATTGCCGCCCTGGCCGTGCTGCAAGGCGAGTTGCTCGACGCGATGTGGCCGACCCTGGAAGTCGGCGGCATCCTGCTCTATGCCACTTGCTCCACCTTGCCGACGGAAAATACCGAAGTGATCGCAGCCTTCCTCGCCCGCACCAGCGGCGCAAGGGAGCTGGACCTCGCGACCGCGGCCGGCATCAAGCAGCCCCATGGCCGCCAATTGCTTGCGCAAGAAGGCGGACACGATGGCTTCTACTACGCCAAACTGATCAAGATCGCCGCCGCGCGCGGCTGAAACGGGTTTAAGGGAGTGACCGGATGAAAATCATCATCCTTGGGGCAGGGCAGGTCGGCGGCACGCTGGCCGAACATTTGGCCAGCGAAGCCAACGACATCACCGTGGTCGACACCGACAGCGAGCGCCTGCGCAACCTCGGCGACCGCCTCGACATTCGCACCGTACAAGGCCGCGCCTCATTCCCCACGGTGCTGCGCCAGGCCGGTGCCGACGACGCCGACATGCTGGTGGCCGTGACCAACAGCGACGAGACCAACATGGTCGCGTGCCAGGTCGCCCACACCCTGTTCCACACCCCGACCAAGATCGCCCGCGTGCGCGAAGCCGCCTACCTGACCCGCGCCGGCCTGTTCGACAACGACGCGATTCCGGTGGACGTGCTAATCAGCCCGGAACAGGTGGTGACCCACTACATCAAGCGCCTGATCGAAATCCCCGGCGCGTTGCAGGTGATCGACTTCGCCGAAGGCAAGGCGCAACTGGTCGCCGTAAAGGCTTACTACGGCGGGCCGTTGGTGGGCCAGCAACTGCGCCAGCTGCGTGAGCACATGCCGAATGTGGAGACGCGCGTGGCGGCGATTTTCCGACGCGACCGGCCGATTTTGCCCCAGGGCGATACGGTGATCGAAGCGGACGACGAAGTATTTTTCATTGCCGCCAAGGCGAACATTCGCGCGGTCATGAGTGAAATGCGCCGGCTCGACGAGAGCTACAAGCGCATCGTCATCGCCGGGGGCGGGCAGATTGGCGAGCGCCTGGCCGAGGCCATCGAAAGCCGCTACCAGGTGAAGATCATCGAGATGAACCCGGCACGCTGCCGGCATTTGTCCGACACCCTCGACAGCACCGTCGTACTGCAAGGCAGTGCCTCGGACCGCGACCTGTTGATGGAAGAAAACATCGCCGACGCCGACATCTTCCTGGCCCTGACCAACGACGACGAGGCCAACATCATGTCGTCGTTGCTGGCCAAGCGGCTGGGGGCGAAGAAGGTGATGACCATCATCAACAACCCGGCCTACGTTGACCTGATCCAGGGCGGCGACATCGACATCGCCATCAGCCCGCAGCTGGCCACCATCGGCACCTTGCTCGCCCACGTGCGCCGTGGCGACATCGTCAGCGTGCACTCCCTGCGCCGGGGCGCGGCGGAAGCCATCGAGGCGATTGCCCACGGTGACGCCAAATCGAGCAAGGTCATCGGCAAGGCCATCCGCGATATCGGCCTGCCGCCGGGTACCACCATCGGCGCGATTATTCGCGATGAAGAGGTGATCATTGCCCACGACGATACGGTGATCGAGACCGGCGACCATGTGATCCTGTTCCTTGTGGATAAAAAACATATCCGCGATGTGGAGAAGTTGTTCCACGTGGGGCTGAGTTTTTTCTGATAGAAATTGGGTGGGCCTACCACCGTCATCGCGGGCAAGCCCGCTCCCACAGTTGGAACGCAATCTCCTGTGGGAGCGGGCGTGCCCGCGATGACGATATTGAAAACCCTGGATAGCTAAAGGACACACCGCCATGCTCGATTCCCTGGAAAAAATGCTCGCCAAGGGTGTGGATAACGCGTTGCTGCGCTTTGGTTTGGGCAAGGGTTATCTGGACTTGAAGGACAACGGCAAGGCGGCGGAGCATTTGCAGAAGTGCGTCGAGTTCGATCCGAAGTATTCGGCGGCGTGGAAGTTGTTGGGCAAGGCGCAGGCGGGATCAGGTGATGTGGCAGCCGCGCGGCTGGCGTGGGAGAAGGGGATTGAAGCGGCCCAGGCTCACGGCGACAAACAGGCCGAAAAAGAAATGACGGTATTCCTGAAGAAACTCGACCGTTTGAACTAAACGGAACCCAATGTGGGAGCGGGCTTGCTCGCGAATGCGGAGTGTCAGCCACATATTCAGTGACT
>NZ_JANLGL010000074.1:0-27245 GCF_024655625.1 Pseudomonas sp. 18.1.10 | reverse complement strand
CAGTCAACTTATTCATCGACTGACCCACCGCTTTCGCGAGCAAGCCCGCTCCCACATTTTTTACCGCGTTCGCTTGATTACGGCAGTACGGTCCAGATCGCAAAGCCGGCATACCACAGCACCGCCGCGCGCAGCAGCAGTTCCCACAGCCGGTCGAGGCTGGTGATGCCGTCGGCGCCTACCACCGGTGGCGGAATTTCGGCGGCGACCAGGCCGACTTTCTCCACCAACTGAGCGGCGCTGATGTCCCAGCTCAGCAGTTCGTGGAGCATCACGCGGCTGACCGCGACGAAGTTGCCCACCAGGGCAAAGCTGGCCGCCAGCAAGCGCACCGGCAGCCAGTCAAACGCATGGCGCAGTTGCCCGGCGCGTTCGGCGACCAGGGGGTTCTGGCTGTGCTCGCTAGCCAATGCCAGCAGGCGATACGCCAATGCGGCAACCGGACCCAGCAGGAAATACCAGAAGATCACCGCAAAAAAGCTCTGGTACGCCTGCCACAGCAGATGCCCCTGGACGCGTTCGAGCAGTTGTTCGCCACTGTCGGCGCCCAGCTTCAGGTCGCGCTCGGCTACGTGCTCGGCGGCTTGCAGGTCGCCACGCCGCCAGGCGTCACGAAACGGCCCGAGCCCGGCCAATAGATCGCCGCGCCCCAGGCTGTAGATCACCACCAACAGGTGCACCGGCAGGGCCAGCAGGCCGTAGGCCACGGGTTCCAGCACCAGCAGCAACAGCGCCAGCAATGCCACGGGCAGCAACACCAGCAGCACCAGGATCAGCCAGGGCTGCTTGCCCATGCGCGGGCTCGCTTCCAGCTTGGCCAGCTCGCGCAGCCATCCACCGTCGCGCTGCAACCGCTGGCGCAAGGCCGAGAATTTCTCGATCCACACTGCCAGCACCAACATCAGGAAACTCATCGTGCATGTCCTCCATCCTGCAGGGCGCCGCGAAAGCGCGTCCAATCAAAAGCCGGGCCGGGGTCGGTCTTGCGCCCCGGGGCGATATCGCTGTGACCACAAATACGCTGGTGGGTAATACCGGGGTAGGCCGCCAGCAATTGCCGGGTCAGGTCGATCAGCGCGATGTATTGGGCGTCGGTGAACGGCAAATCATCGGTGCCTTCCAGCTCGACCCCCAGGGAAAAGTCATTGCACGTCTCACGCCCCTCGAAACACGAGACCCCGGCATGCCAGGCCCGGTCGATGCAGGACACAAACTGCGTCACGGCGCCGTCGCGTTCAATCAGAAAATGCGCAGACACGCGTAGGTCGGCGATCCCTTCAAAGTAAGGGTGTTCCGTGACATCCAGGCGGTTCTGGAAAAATTCCTGCACCTTGCCGGTGGCAAACTGCGCCGGTGGCAGGCTGATGTTATGCACCACCAACAGCGAGATTTCGCCGGCGGGGCGCTCGTTGAAGTTGGGCGAAGGGCAATGACGGATGCCCTTGCACCAACCGCTGAGGGGGTCCAACTGCATACAGGGTCCTTGAGCGTGGCAAAGTGTGACCAGTATGCCGCGTTCAGCCCTGTGGTTGCGATGGTTTGCCGCGATTGAGTTGACGCAGGTTGCCCAGCACTGCGGCCAGCGCCCGGTCGAACAGCAGCCCGTCGTCAAGCCTGCGCAGGGTGTCACGCTTGAAGGCCTGGGCCAATTGGCCGAGGTTTTGCTCCAGCACCTTGAGGCCGGTGTGGCTGATGAAAATGTACCGATTGGCCGGCGCCACAATTGCCGTCAACTTGCAGCGCAGTGCAGCGTCACCGCCTGGCTGGAACTCGACCCAGTCACCGATGCGCAGCCGCAGGACATCGATCAGGTCGGGGTCGTCGCCCGGCAAGTCCTGGGCGGTGTCGGGCACCTCGGCGTCGAAGGTGAAAGGCTCACGGACAACGCTCAACACTTCGACGCCCGTGAGCGGCTGCACGTGCAACACCTGCAAGCGCACAAAAAATTCACGGGTGCTGAACGGGTCGAACGCGGCGCTGGTCAAGCCGTCGCGCAAGGCTTTGAGCAGGCCCGGCAGGCGTTCCAGCAGATGCCGCCCGGCCTCGGTGTCGCTTTGCAGGCCCACGCTCCAGATCAGCTCATCCAGGGTGCGCAGCGCCGACTGCCACTGCACTGACTGCTCGCCATACTTGAGACTGGCCAGCAACAGCACCTGGCTCCACGCCTGTTGGACAAACTGCACCACGGCGGGCGGCAATGCCTTGCCCAGCAGCCGTTGATTCAACACCTGGGCAACACGTTGGCGGGCTGCGTCGTTGAGCACGCGCACCTGCTCGGCGTCACGGGTGTGCTGCTCGACCAGTGCGCTGCGGCGCTGCTCATCGGCAATAAAAGCCGTGAACTCGGCGAGCAACTGGGAAAAAATCGCCGGATCTTCGACAAATTCATTCAGCAGACGCTGCACGACCTGCTCGATACGCAGGTACAGGGTGTCGCGCTGATAATCTTCCCGAGGGCTCCACTGCGCGGCAGCACAGCCGACTTCATTGAGCAGCCGCCGCACCGGGTGGCTGGGGCGACTGAAAAAACTCTTGTCCAGCACCGCGACTTTCAGCAACGGAATCTGTAACCGGGCGATCAACGCCCGCAGCGCGTCCGGCAAGTTGCGGTCCTTGCGGATGAACTCGAACAGCATGGCCATCAGGTTGATCACATCTTCGTCCGCAACCTCCACCACCCGGGATTTGCCGCTCTTGACGCTGACCCGGGTCAGCAACTGGCCAAGCTGGTTGCGCAGGTCGACATCGTCCTCGGTGTCTGGCGTGGGCACGTACTGCTGCAAGTGGGACAGCAGCCGCAGCAGGTCGCGCGTTGCGATCGGCTGCAGTTCGGCGCTGGCTTCCAGGGTGGGCGCCACGCTGCCACGCACGACCTTGAGCCGTTCCTGCAAGGCGGCAAACGCTTGCTGGCCGTTTTCGTCCAGCGGCGCATCGGTGGCCGGCATGGTGTCTTTACGCAAGTGTTCACGAGCCGCCCGCCCGCCGGGACGCCGCGAGGGCGCCGCCTTGAGTTCGGGCAACACGCCGGTGGCGACCAACAGTTGGTTGGCTTCGCCATACAGTTGGTCGGCGTCGCTGAGCACGTACTTCTCAAACAGCTTGAGCATGATTAGCTTGACGCGGATTTCCACCCCCAGGCTGCGCCCGGCCCGCAGGAAAAACTCGCACAACAGCGCCGGCCCCAACGGGTTCTCGCGCTCGTCCAGGCCCTTGACCAGCACGGCACTCAAGCGCGCGGTCAATTGCCCCAGGGCCAGGCCGTCGCGGTGTCGCACCCGCCCCAGCATGGCCTCCAGCGCCACGGCTTTTTCCAACTCATCGCGGGATGTGCCCGGCACCGCATCGTAGGACACCACCGGCACCAATTGCCGCTCACCCGGCCCCGCCAGGCCCAGGTTGGCGAAGGCGGCGAACAGCTGTTCCATGAACACGCGCTCGAAATTCTTGCGCTTGAGGCGCAGGTCGCGCATGGCTTCAAAGAAAATATGGTGATCGAGGTTGTTGCGCGCCTTGTCGGCCATTTCGAAGAGGGTGTCGTCGGCGTTATCGAACAGCTCCTGCAGACCTTGCTGCAACTGCTGCGCGGCCTTGTCACGGACCTGCAGCAACACCACCGGCAAGCGCGCGAGCGGCGATGGCATGGCCTGTGCCTTGTTGATTGGCACCACCTTTCCGTCATTGTGCATCCTGGCCTCCTGATACGGCGGTGTCTGTTGGGGAATGATGGCGCGGGCGCTGCGCGATTCCAGTCATCACCAGGACGTCAAAGCTATGACGCCAATTGCAAGGCGCGAGATTATCTTGCAAATGGGGGTAGTTGCGCCAGCAAACTCTGTCATTCGGCTGTAATTGAGCGGTGGGTTATGGGTTCGAACGCACACTGCCCCTATAATCCAGGCACTTTGTTTGTGGAGCCTGTTATGCCGAATCTCCGTCTTGCCGACCTCACCGCCGAAATCGAAGCCAACGTGCGCCGCGCGCTGCTCGAAGACATCGGCAGCGGCGATATCACCGCGCAATTGATCCCCGCCGAGCGGCTGGCCAAGGCCACGATCATTACCCGCGATGCGGCGGTGATTGCCGGCACTGCCTGGGTGGATGCGGTATTCCGCCAGTTGGACCCACGGGTCGCCGTGCATTGGCAGGTGGCCGACGGTGAACGTGTCAGCCCCAACCAGGCGCTGTTCCACCTCGAAGGGCCGGCCCGCTCACTGCTCAGTGGCGAGCGCAGCGCGCTGAATTTCCTGCAACTGCTGTCTGGCGTGGCAACACGCGCCCGGTTCCTGGCGGACTTTGTCGCCAGCACCCAGGTCAAGCTGCTGGACACCCGCAAGACACTGCCGGGCCTGCGCCTGGCGCAGAAATATGCGGTCACCTGCGGTGGCTGTCACAACCACCGCATCGGTTTGTATGACGCCTTCCTAATCAAGGAAAACCATATTGCCGCCTGCGGTGGCATTGCCCAGGCCATTGCGGCCGCCCACAAGATCGCGCCGGGCAAGCCGGTAGAAATCGAAGTGGAAAGCCTGGAGGAATTGCGTGAAGCGCTGGCGGCGGGCGCCGACATCATCATGCTCGACGAACTGAGCCTGGACGATATGCGTGAAGCGGTTCGCCTGAATGCGGGCAAGGCCAAGCTGGAAGCCAGCGGCGGGATCAATGAAAGCACGCTGCTGCCCATCGCGGAAACCGGCGTGGACTACATCTCCATCGGCGCGATGACCAAGGATGTGAAGGCGGTGGATTTGTCGATGCGCCTCAGTCTCTGAGGCGTTGCTAGGGAGAGGCGAGCTGGCTGTGGCGAGGGAGCTTGCTCCCTCGCCACAACTAGCCCCCTCCACCGCAGGCACTCAAACCACCAGATTATTCATCTCGCAATACTCTTCCCACTCAACACCCAGCACTTCAGCCGCCTCCTTGTGCAAGGCCAGCCGTGCGGTGTCGAACTCGTCCGCTGTCGAGGTGTACTTGAGGGTTAGCTCCCAAGGCTGCAAGCCCTGGCTCTCGGCCTCATCCTCGAATGCCCACTGGATCTGGTCCCGCTGATCGTCAGCGCTCAGGTCCTTGATCTCTTCTTTAAGCTGCGGCGTGCCTTCGAGGTATTTCTTGAGGGCTTCTGCGTGCCGAACTTCCTGGGTCATTTCAGTCGTGGTCATGTCGTTCTCTTAGATCGAGGAATGGGGATGCATCTGGGTCATCAAGGTTGCGCAGATACAAAAGAGCGGGCGTGAATACCGACTCGTCTGGCCTTCAGAACCATTCTGGGATCATCTGAAAACAGTGCTGCCTTTTTGCCCGAGACAGGAATCGAACCTGCGACCTTCGCGTTACGAGTGCGCTGCTCTACCAACTGAGCTACACGGGCGGTGGGCTAAAGCTAGCACCGCATCGGGTGTCCGGCAACTCACGAGCCTGGCAGCGCAATCACCCCCTGGGCCCAGAAGCGCGGCTGGAGGCGCTTGTGGGTGTCGCCGACATAACGTTGCTGGGCGTCTTTGATGTGAGGCACATCACGAACGGCAACAACGATCAGCAGACCAACGGCCAACACACTCAACAGTTTCCACAGGTGACTGACCGCTGCCGGCAAGGCCGTTGGCGCCACCGCCCAGCTGTGCAGCGCCATCAGCCAACCCACCACCAACGCCAACCATTGCTGGGAAACGGGCATCACTATCACGCCATCGACCATGGACTGCGTCAGCCCACCGACCAATGCGGCAAACAGGCACAGGCGCAGCACGTCCGAACGCTGCGCCGATAACGCGCGCTCACGCAGCACGCAGACAGTGGCCCAACCGCCGCGCCAGGCCAATGCTGCGACGCAAATCGTCGAAGGCACGCCCCACTCACTGGCCCATTGCAGGATTGCTTGGTGAGGATGGGTCGCCACATCGTTGGGGATGTCGGCAAACTGCATCGGCCCGAACCCCAACCACGGGCGTTCAACGACCATATGCCAGGCCTGCCACCAGATCTCGGCACGCCCCGACAGTGACGTGGTGAGGCGATCACCGGCATCGCTGGAGGTTTCGATACCCAAATAGCCCGCCAGCACCGTGAACAATAGCCCGTACAGCAACAGGCCAACACTCACCGCTGCCAGTTGCCAGGCCAACCAACGTCGCCCCAAGGGCCCCATCGCCCCCAGCGAGATACCCGCCGCGGCCATACCGAGCCATGTGCCCCGGGTGCCCCCGCTGATAGCGATCAACCACCACACACACAGCAAGGCAAACACACCACTGCGCAAGGCGCGAGGGAGTTTGGGCATCAACAGCGGCAATGCCAGCAACGGCAGGGTGAAGGTCTGGAATTGACCGTAGAAACGCTTGTTGGAAAAACCCGACAGCAACAGATCGAGGTCCAGCACGCGCTGGCTACTGCTGAATGCCAGCATCACCGCATGCAGGTATTGGATCGACTTGGTCAGGCACAGCAGCACGACCACCAGCAGCAGGACGCGGTCCAGACGCTCGCCGCCATGGCGACGAAGTGTGGCGAACGCCAGCGCGATCACGCCACAGCTAATCAACAACGCCACCTCGGTGAACGCCCAGAGCGACCGGTGGGCCAGGGCCGAAGACAGCAGGCCCAGGGCGATCACCAGCCCCAGGCCGAGCGCGGTGGGCCGGTCCACCCACGTCGCGTTGGGGGCCGACAGCCCATACAACAGCGCGCCCAGCGCCAGGGCAATCTGCAGCGTGCGTTGCAGGTCGTGCCCACTGAACGGGGCACAAACCCCCAGCACCAGCAGGCACACCGCCAGCACCAGGAACACATTACCGCGCTGCTGTATGGAAAACGCCATCAGCCACCTCTACGTCCGTGTGGATGCTTGGGTCGTTACGCGCCGTTGGCGCCACAGCCCTTGGCGACGTATTTTTCTTCGGCGCTGGTCACACACTTCCAGCCCTTGGTCGCGTCGCGGGTCAAGGTGATGGTCTTGCCCAGCACCGGCGCCGGGGCGTCGATGATTTCGCAACTGATGGAACCGACGCCCGTGGCCACATCCCCGGCCACGTCGATCTTGCAATTGGCGGTTTGGCTCGCGCCACCGATCAAGGCCACGGTAGGCACTGTGCCTTGGTTGAAAACATCCTCGTAGCCGGCCTTCAACGCCGTGATTTCAGCCAGCCCCGCCGTGAACTTGGCCTTGGCCTGGTGCGTGGTGTACATCGGCAAGCCGATGGTGGCCAAGATGCCGATGATTGCCACGACGATCAGCAACTCGATCAAGGTAAAGCCTTTCTGACGTATCACATTCACTCTCCAGAATAGAACCCATGACAAGGCGCGTCCTGCGCCCCGTAGTGTGCAGCGGCGCCAGTGTACTCATCCGCAACGGGGCAAGCGCCTGCAAGACGCACATTCTGACATTTTATCGCGCGCGGCCAGCCTGTCCGAATTCGTCACCTGACTAAGCTATAAATCTTCCACTCCCCGCATGCGGAACTGTGACATGGACAACGCTTCAACGATCTACGCCTGGGAAGGCACCAACCGCAAAGGGCGCAGGGTGTGCGGGCAAACCGCTGGCCAAAACCCCGCGCTGGTCAAGGCGCAGCTGCGCCAGCAAGGGATCTGCCCTGGGCGTGTGCACAAGCGCGCCAGCGTTTTGCCAAACCTCACATCACCCATCACAGCGCTGGATATCGCCCTCTTCACCCGCCAGCTGGCCACACTGCTGAAAGCGGGAATCCCCCTGCTACAAGCCCTCGACATCGTCAGCGAAGGCTTCGAAAACCCGCGCATGCAGGCACTGGTAAACGGGTTGAAACAAGAAATCGCCGCCGGCACCAACCTGGCCACGGCGTTGCGTAAACAGCCACGCTATTTCGATGCGTTGTACTGCAACCTGATTGCGGCGGGCGAACAAGCCGGCGCCCTGGAAGCCCTGCTTGAGCGGGTGGCGATACACCTGGAGAAAACCCAGCAACTCAAGGCGCGGGTCAAGCAGGCCATGACCTATCCCGCGGCGGTGCTGGTGGTCGCCAGCGTGGTCTGTACGCTGCTGCTGATGCATGTGGTGCCGCAATTCCAGAGCCTGTTCGCCGGCGTCGATGGCGAATTGCCCGGTTTTACCCTGGGGGTGATTGCCCTGTCGGAGTTCCTGCAACGCGCCGGGTGGATCGTCGCGTTTTGCCTGGGTGTAGCGATTGCCGCACTGCGCCAGGCTTATCGCGTATCTCCGGGGTTTCGTCACAGGTTGCAAGCCGCTTTATTGAAAGCACCCCTGGCAGGCGCACTGATGAAAAAATCCGCCGTCGCCCGCTTCGCCCGCACACTCTCGACTACGTTTACCGCAGGCGTTCCCCTGGTACAGGCCCTGGATTCAGTGGCCGGCGCCGTCGGCGAGGGGCCATTCAGACAAGCCATCGAGCGCATGCGCCATGATGTCGCCACCGGTATCCCGTTGAATCAAGCCATGACCGGCAGTGGCCTGTTTCCCAACATGGCGATCCAGATGACGATCATCGGCGAAGAGTCCGGTACGCTGGACCGCATGCTGGAAAAAGTCGCCAGCCACTATGAGGCTGACGTAGACAGCCTGGTGGATAGACTCACAAGCTTGATGGAGCCGCTAATCATGGTCGTGCTGGGGAGTATTGTCGGGGGGCTGGTGATTGCGATGTATTTGCCGGTGTTTCAATTGGGGAGCGCATTTTGAGCCTGCTGCTGAGTGAACACCCCTGGCTTTTTATCGGCGTGGCGTTGGTACTGGGCCTGATCGTCGGCAGCTTTCTCAACGTGCTGGTGTGGCGCCTGCCGAAAATGCTCGAACGTGAATGGCGCGCCCAGGCCCAGGAAGTCCTCGGCCTGGCGAGCGACCCGGCCGGGCCGACCTACAACCTGATGTTTCCCAACTCCTGCTGCCCCCATTGCAGCCAGCCGATTCGCCCCTGGGAAAATATTCCCGTGCTGAGCTACCTGATGCTCCGGGGGCGCTGCGCCCACTGTCGTGAACCGATCAGCGCGCGTTACCCCTTCACCGAACTGGCCTGTGCGCTGATATCAGCGGTGGTCGCCTGGCATTTCGGTTTTGGCTGGCAAGGTGCGGCGATCATGCTGCTGAGTTGGGGGTTGCTGGCGATGAGCCTGATCGATGCCGATCACCAACTGTTGCCGGACGTATTGGTGCTGCCGCTGCTGTGGCTGGGGCTGATCCTCAACAGCTTCGACTTGCAGGTGCCGTTGGCCGATGCCGTGTGGGGCGCAGTGGTCGGTTATATGAGCCTGTGGTCGGTGTTCTGGCTATTCAAGCTGGCCACCGGCAAGGACGGCATGGGCCATGGCGACTTCAAGTTGCTGGCCATGCTCGGCGCCTGGGGCGGTTGGCAAATCCTGCCGATGACCTTGCTGATGTCATCGCTGCTCGGGGTGATGGGCGGGCTGATCCTGATGCGCCTGCGCAAGACCCAGGCGTCGGCCCCCATGCCGTTCGGCCCCTTTCTGGCAATTGCCGGCTGGATTGCATTGCTCTGGGGTGGTCAAATAACCGACTTCTATTTGCAGTCTGTCGGTTTCAGATGACCACTTCTGTCGCAACACCCTGGATTCTTGGCCTCACTGGCGGCATCGGCAGCGGCAAAAGCGCGGCGGCCCAGCATTTTATCGACCTGGGCATCGACCTGGTGGACGCCGATCACGCCGCCCGCTGGGTCGTCGAGCCCGGCCGGCCGGCACTGGCGCGCATCGCCGAGCACTTTGGCGCAGGCGTGCTGCAACCTGACGGCCAATTGGACCGCGCCGCGTTGCGCAAGCTGATCTTTGAAGTCCCCGAACAGCGCCGCTGGCTGGAAGCCTTGCTGCACCCGTTGATTGGCGAAGAGATTCGCAGCCACTTGGCGCGTGCGCAGTCGCCTTACGCGATCCTGGTGTCGCCGCTGCTGATCGAATCCGGGCAGCACAGCATGACCCAGCGCATCCTGGTGATCGACGTGCCGCAATCGCTGCAGATTCAGCGTACCCTGCAGCGCGACGGCATCAGCGAACAGCAGGTGCAGGCGATCCTCAAGGCGCAGTCCAGCCGCGAAGAGCGCCTGAAACATGCCGATGATGTGCTGGTCAATGACAAGGACCTCGCCTGGCTGCACAGCGAGGTCGAGCGACTGCACCACTTTTACCTTACTTTGCGTGGAGGCCGATCATGAGCCAACCCTTGACTGTCGATTGCCCAACCTGCGGTGCCCCCGTGGAATGGACAGCGACCAACCTCAACCGGCCGTTCTGCTCGGACCGTTGCAAACTCATCGACCTGGGTGCCTGGGCCGCCGAGGAACACAAGATCCCCGTGGCCCCGGATGCCGAAGATGAGCTGTTTTCCGAAGACCTGACGCCGCGCCACTAAGGGCGCATAAAGGCGTATTCCTGCTGGTCGTCGAGGTTTTCTGCAAGGTATTGCAGCTCGTCGGCCAGGTCTTCGAAACTGCGCACGCCCTTGCTCTGCTGCACCACCGCACTGAGCATGGCGCGCAGGGTCAAGCCTGGGTCAAAGCCGATCTCCTGTGCCGCGTCCTGACTTCTGCGCAACTCCTGCCGTGCCCACTCGTACACACTCATGATCCGTGCTCCTGGAAAATTTGGCAGAGCATGGGCCTGCGCGTGGGCGCGGGATTTGATCTGGATCAACGCGGCGAATCGTCGTCGTTCCAGGGTGCCGAGAGGTAGCGGGTGCGGTTGAACGTCTCCAGCCATTCCGGGCAGAACACCACCAAGGCGCTGACAACCATGCCGTTGATAAAGGCTTCGGGGAAGATAATCAGCCACAGGTAGCCAACGAAATCTTCCAGCCATTCCGGCATGGCAAATCGTCCGTCGAACCACAGCAACCCCAACCCCAGCAACAGGCAGAGCAAGGCCGACAGCGCGGCGGCGAAAAAGCCCGAGCAGAAGATATACACAAAGGGATTGCGTGGTTGCGCGCGCTCCACCAGCAGCGCGCAGGTTTCGGTGACCAGCACCGGCAGCCCGATCAACAGCAGGCCGTTGACGCCGAGCGCCGCCAGGTCCTGGCGCCCCAACAGCATTAAACCGAGCTGGGCGGCAAACCCGCCGACGATTGCCAAGGGCCAATCCAGCAGCAGGGTCACGGCGGTCATGCCGATAAAGTGGTAGGAGACCCCGGTATCGAAATCCCGCCGCACCAACCACAACATAAACAGCGCGAAGACGGTGCCGAACAGCAAATGCTGGCGCCGTCGGTCGGCAAACAGTTCGACCCAGGGTGAACGCATCATCGCCCACAGCACCACGGGCACAAACAACAGCCAGCCGAGGCCCAGGGTTTGTGGTGCGAGCACTGCAGCACTAATCACGACGGCCCCCAACTTGAATAACACTCGAGTGCGCAGTCTACACCGACCATTTGCAGCGGGACTTCCTGCGGTCATCATTTGAACGCTAAGCTGCAAGCATGGATGACTCAGATTACTTGCGCCTGCTCACCGTAGCGGCCGAACAAGCCAACGCGTTCTTGTCCAATGCCCGCAAATGGGAGCGTGAGCGTTGGGTCTGCCAGCGCCTGCTGCAAGGCTTGAATGTGCCCTACCGGGCCGAAGAGTTTCACGCCGCCGGGCAAGAGCCGCCGGACGTGCTGTTTCGCGATGCCAGTTTCGAGGTGTTTTTTGTCCTGGACGAGGGCCGGCGCCTGAACGACGAATGGCGCGACGAGTTGCTGCGCCGCCGCAGTGCGTTCTCCCTCAGCCAGTTGGTGCGGCGCGAAGCCAAGCCGCGACGCATCCCTGCCCATGAGTTTCTGCTGCGCCTGGCGCCGACGCTGCGCAAAAAGGCGCACAACTATAAAGAACGCGGAATAGAGCTGGGGGAGCTGGACCTCATCGCCTTCACCAGCCTCAAGCGTGAAGTGCTCGACCTCAACAGCCACTTCCCGCCGCCGACGGAATATCTGCGCCAGGGCTGGCGCTCGCTGTCGCTGGTGGGGCCGACCTTTGCCCGCGTGCTGTTTGCCCACCCCGACGCACCGGATTTCTTGCGCAACAACCTGGGCCGCAGCATAGTGTTCGACGTGGGCATCAGCCTCTGAGCCCCCGGACTGTAACGTGGCGCCCTTTTGCAACGTCTACCTGACGAGGCCTTTATGACCAGCCGCCTGAACCCCGATGACCAACAGCATGTCGAAGAGTATCTGCAACTCTCCCAAAACCGAGTCGAGCGCAAGCCTTTCCGGCCGTGGCTGCTCCTCGGTGTGGTGCTGGTTGTGGTGATCGGCCTCGGCCTGTTGAGCCGCCTTTTGAGTTACCTGACGCTATGAGCTGCCTGGCGCTCGCGGGGGTAACTGCTCCGATTTCTTTTAGCCTTGCGAGATATCCCCATGACCCATCGTATTATTATCGTCGGCGGCGGCGCCGGCGGCCTGGAGTTGGCTACCCGCCTGGGTAAGACTCTGGGCAAGCGCGGCACCGCCAGCATCACGCTGGTGGACGCCAACCTGACCCACATCTGGAAGCCCTTGCTGCACGAAGTCGCGGCCGGTTCGCTGAATTCTTCGGAAGACGAACTCAACTATGTTGCCCAAGCCAAATGGAACCACTTCGAGTTCCAGCTGGGGCGCATGAGCGGGTTGGATCGTGAACAGAAGAAAATCCAGCTGGCCGCCACCCTCGATGAAGAAGGCCGTGAGCTGGTGCCCGCACGCGTGCTGGGCTATGACAGCCTGGTCATCGCCGTCGGCAGCACCACCAACGACTTCGGCACCGAGGGCGCGGCGCAGCACTGCCTGTTCCTCGACACACGCAAGCAGGCCGAGCGTTTCCACCAGCAATTGCTCAACCATTATCTGCGCGCCCATGCGGGGCAAACCGATGCGGTCGAGCAGATCAGCGTCGCCATCGTCGGCGCCGGTGCCACGGGCGTCGAGTTGGCCGCCGAGCTGCATAACGCCGCCCATGAACTGGCAGCCTACGGCCTGGACCGCATCAAGCCGGAAAACATGCACATCACCCTGATCGAAGCCGGCCCACGGGTATTGCCTGCCCTGCCGGAGCGGATTGGCGGGCCTGTGCATAAAACCCTGGAGAAACTCGGCGTGACCGTGCTGACAGACTCGGCGGTGAGCGAAGTGACGGCCGACGCGCTGATCACCAGCAGTGGCCAGGTGATTCCCGCCAGCCTGAAGGTGTGGGCGGCGGGCATTCGCGCACCGGGTTTCCTCAAGGACATTGATGGCCTGGAAACCAACCGCATCAACCAGTTGCAGGTGTTGCCGACGCTGCAAACCACCCGAGACGAGAACATCTTCGCCTTCGGTGACTGCGCCGCCTGCCCGCAACCGGGCACTGACCGCAACGTGCCGCCACGGGCCCAGGCCGCTCACCAGCAGGCTTCGCTGTTGGCCAAGTCGCTGAAGCTGCGCATCGAAGGCAAGGACCTGCCGAGCTACAAATACACCGACTACGGCTCGTTGATCTCGCTGTCGCGCTTCTCGGCGGTGGGTAACCTGATGGGCAACCTGACCGGCAGCGTAATGCTGGAAGGCTGGCTGGCGCGGATGTTCTATGTGTCGCTGTACCGTATGCACCAGATGGCCCTGTACGGCTTTTTCCGCACGGCGATGCTGATGCTCGGCAGCAAGATCGGGCGCGGGACTGAGCCAAGGCTCAAGCTGCACTGATCGACGGCCTAGTGACAAAAAATCCCCCGATCAAACGATAGGGGGATTTTTTATTGGGCCGAATAAAACTCCGCCATATGGTCGACAAACGCCCGGACCTTCGGTGCCAGGTGCCGGGACTGCGGATAGAGAGCGTAGTAGTGCCGCTCGCCCAATGAGTAGTTGGGCAGGATCGGCACAAGCAGACCCTGCACCAACTCATTACGCACCGTGGCCTGGGTGAAACAGGCAATGCCCGCCCCCGCCAACGTCGCCGCATGCAGCGCACTGATGGTATTGCTCCTGAACCGCCCCGCCGGGGTGACGTTGACCGAGCCACCCCGCGCCGCACTCAACTCCCAATCCGAAGTGGCGCCGATAAACGTCAGCAAGCGATGTTTGTCGAGTTCCTGCGCCGAACGGGGCAAGCCGTGACGGCCGATATAGCCTGGCGAGGCCACCAGGACCTGCCTGGAAACTGCCAACGTGCGCGCCATCAAGGTGGTGTCCGCCAGCGCACTGGCGATGCGGATAGCCACATCAAACCCAGCGGCGACCAAGTCGACAAACTGATCGTCGCAGTGCAGCTCAAGCTCGATATCGGGGTAGCGCCGTTGAAAGCCCGGCAGCCAGTGCGGCAAGTCCAGGGTACCCACCACCAGCGGCACGCTGACCCTGAGCAAACCTTCCGGGCGCTGGTGGCCCTGGGCGATGGCTTGGGAAGCCGCCTCGATGCGATCGAGGATATCAACGCATGCGGCGTAGTATTGCTCCCCGGCCGAGGTCAGGCTGAATCGCCGCGTATTGCGGTTTATCAGTTGGGCGCCCAGTTCAATTTCCAGCTGTTGCAACTGCCGTGAAATCGTCGAATGCGTGGTGTCCAGGCGTTCTGCGGCGGCAGAAAAACCCTTGGCCTCAACGATGCCCCGAAAGGCGCGCATGGCGGATAGCTGGTTCATGAAGCAGGCGATCCCTGGCTGGTCGGGGGAATCAGTTCACCGGCAGAGCAATGATCTGCGACGTGCTCAGCACCGAGCCAAACGTGTCTTCGATCTCAGCCAGCGCCGAGTTGTGCAGCTCGTCTTTGCTCACCGAACGGCCATCGGCACGGGTAATCGCCCGAGTGGCGGTGGCATCGGATGCTACCACAACGTCATAGCCCAACGGCGCGGCGTCGCGGGCGGCGCCGGCGACACAGGCGTGGGTCATCAGGCCGCTGATGATAAGGGTCTTGACGCCTGCCTGCTTCAATTGCGCATCCAGATCCGTGCTGGCAAAAACGCTGACGGAGGTTTTCTGCACAAGCTTGTCTTGTGGGCGTGGCTTCATCAGCGGGTGGAAATCGACGGTCTTGCCATTGGTGGCAAATACCGCGGCGCCGTCCGGGGCGATGTGCTGCACGTGGATGACCTGGATATGTGCCTTGTCGGCAAACTTCATCAGGCGCTGGGTGTTTTCCAGGGCTTTCATGCCGTCGGGGATCGGCATGCGGCCGGTGAAGTATTCATTCTGGAAGTCGATCACCAGCAAGGCGGTGGTTTTCGGGTCTAGACGACCAATGGCTTCGGCGCCCGACATGGCGCGAATGGTCGGGTGCGGGTTTGCAGCGGTTTCGGCGGCGGTGGCGAATTGACCAAGGCCCATCATCATGCCCAGGCCAACAAGCGTGGACTTGACCAGCGCAGGCAATGAACGGGCAGGCTGAACAGCAAGGAAAGGAGCGGTACGGGTCATGGTGCGAGTTCCTGTTGGGTTGTTTGACTGACGTGGCCCAGTCTAGGAGGACCGGCTCGCCGCACCAACGCACTAATCAGCACAATATCTGTTTGGAATTTGCACAAATGCTGCTGAAAAAAAGGCAAAAAAAATCCCCGTATCTTTCGATACGAGGATTTTTAATATGGTCGGGGTAAGGGGATTCGAACTCCTGACATCCTGCTCCCAAAGCAGGCGCGCTACCGGACTGCGCTATACCCCGGTAAAAAAAAGGCGACCTTTCAGTCGCCTTCTTCGATCAGTGCTTTTGGCCTCTGATCTTAAGATCTGATCCCAGCGTTAACTGGTTTCAAAAATGGTGGGTCGTGTGGGATTCGAACCTACGACCAATTGGTTAAAAGCCAACTGCTCTACCAACTGAGCTAACGACCCAAAAATGGTCGGGGTAGGGGGATTCGAACTCCCGACATCCTGCTCCCAAAGCAGGCGCGCTACCGGACTGCGCTATACCCCGGTTTGAAATTGGCTCCGTGACCAGGACTCGAACCTGGGACCCAATGATTAACAGTCATTTGCTCTACCGACTGAGCTATCACGGAACTACATATTTCAAAGTACAACTTCTACTGCGGTGTAACCTTCTCTTCGAGTCTTCCGTATCGCTACGTTGTCATGTCTGAGGCGCGCTATTCTACAATCTTAAAAACCCCTGTCAACCCTTTAAATTGCTTTTAAGACAATGATTTGCGCTTGTTTCTGATTTCTTCTTGGGGAGAAGAAACCCGTGGGCTGACGTTGTTGCGGGGCGCACTTTACTAGCCTTTTCCTTACAGTTCAACGCCCTATCGAAAAAAAAGGCCCCGCGATGCGGGGCCTCCTTTTATTGCGCCAGTGGCTGGGCTCAATGGAAGACGATTTCGTCGTTCTCCACCGTCGCCGCGACGCTGGTGCCAGGCATAAAGCTGCCCGACAGGATCAGCTGCGCCAGCGGGTTTTCGATCCAGCGCTGGATCGCACGTTTCAGTGGCCGTGCGCCATACACCGGGTCGTAGCCAACCGCGATCAGCTTGTCCAACGCCTCGCTGCTCAGCTCCAGGGCCAACTCGCGCTCGGCCAGGCGGCTGCGCAGGCGACCCAGTTGGATCTCGGTGATGCCTGCGATCTGATCCCGTGCCAGAGGCTCGAAGATCACCACTTCATCGACCCGGTTGATAAATTCCGGGCGGAAGTGGCTGGTCAGCGCATCCATCACCGCAGCACGCTGGCCTTCACGGTCACCGACCAATTCCTGGATCTGCGACGAGCCCAGGTTGGAGGTCATCACGATCACCGTGTTGCGGAAGTCCACAGTACGCCCGTGGCTGTCCGTCAGCCGGCCATCTTCCAACACTTGCAGCAACACGTTGAACACATCCGGGTGAGCCTTCTCGACCTCATCCAGCAGGATCACCGAGTAAGGCTTACGCCGCACCGCTTCGGTCAGGTAGCCACCTTCCTCGTAGCCCACATAGCCTGGTGGTGCGCCGATCAAGCGAGCCACCGAGTGTTTCTCCATGAATTCGGACATATCGATCCGCACCATGGCCTCTTCAGTATCAAAGAGGAACTCGGCCAAGGCCTTGCACAGCTCGGTCTTACCCACGCCGGTCGGGCCGAGGAACATAAACGAGCCGCTCGGACGGTTCGGGTCGGACAACCCGGCCCGCGAACGCCGCACCGCGTTGGACACGGCCACCACGGCTTCTTCCTGGCCAATCACACGTTGGTGCAACAGGCTTTCCATCTTCAGCAGCTTGTCGCGCTCGCCTTCGAGCATTTTCGACACCGGAATGCCGGTCCACTTCGAGACGACTTCGGCAATTTCTTCCTCGGTCACCTTGCTGCGCAGCAACTGGTTCTCGGCCTTGCCGTGCTGGTCGACCATTTGCAGGCTGCGTTCCAGGTCCGGGATCACCCCGTACTGCAATTCGGCCATGCGGTTCAGGTCGCCTTTACGGCGCGCCGCTTCCAGTTCCTGGCGGGACTGCTCGATTTTCTGCTGGATCTGCGCAGAGCCCTGCACTTCGGCTTTTTCCGAGGTCCAGATTTCTTCCAGGTCCGAATACTCGCGCTCCAGACGGACGATTTCTTCCTGGAGTTTTTCCAGGCGTTTCTTCGCCGCGTCGTCTTCTTCTTTCTTCAGGGCCTGGGATTCAACTTTCAGCTGAATCAGGCGCCGATCCAGGCGGTCGAGCACTTCCGGCTTGGAGTCGATCTCCATGCGAATGCGGCTGGCCGCTTCGTCGATCAAGTCGATGGCCTTGTCAGGCAACTGACGATCAGTGATATAGCGATGGCTCAATTTCGCCGCCGCAATGATCGCGCCGTCAGTGATCGCCACCTTATGGTGGACCTCATAACGTTCTTTCAGGCCACGCAGGATCGCGATGGTGTCCTCTTCGCTCGGCTCTTCCACCAGCACTTTCTGGAAGCGACGTTCAAGGGCCGCATCCTTTTCAATGTACTGGCGATACTCGTTGAGCGTCGTGGCACCGACGCAGTGCAACTCACCCCGCGCCAAGGCTGGCTTGAGCATGTTGCCCGCATCCATGGAGCCTTCGCCTTTACCGGCGCCGACCATGGTGTGCAGTTCGTCGATAAACAGAATGATCTGCCCTTCCTGCTTCGACAGTTCATTGAGCAGGGATTTCAGGCGCTCTTCGAACTCACCACGGAACTTGGCACCGGCGATCAACGCCCCCATGTCCAGGGACAGCAGGCGTTTGCCTTTGAGGCCGTCCGGCACTTCACCATTGATGATGCGCTGGGCCAGGCCTTCGGCAATCGCGGTTTTACCCACGCCAGGCTCACCGATCAGCACCGGGTTGTTCTTGGTGCGGCGTTGCAACACCTGGATGGTGCGACGGATCTCGTCGTCACGCCCGATGACCGGGTCAAGCTTGCCGTCTTCGGCGCGCTTGGTCAGGTCGACGGTGTATTTATCCAGGGCCTGGCGCGACTCCTCATGGTTGGGGTCGTTCACCGCGTCGCCGCCACGCAGGTTGTTGATGGCATTTTCCAGGGCTTTCTTGCTCACGCCCTGGCCCAGCAACAACTTGCCGAGCTTGCTGTTTTCGTCCATGGCGGCGAGCAGCACCAGTTCGCTGGAGATGAACTGGTCGCCCTTTTGCTGGGCCAGACGGTCCGCTTGGTTAAGCAGGCGCGCCAAGTCCTGGGACATATTCACGTCGCCGGTCGGATTTTGGATTTTCGGCAGTTGGTCGAGCTCTTTGCTCAACTCCTTGCGCAGGCTGTTGACGTCGAAGCCCACCTGCATCAGCAAGGGCTTGATAGAACCACCTTGCTGCTCCAGGAGCGCCTGCATCAAGTGCGCAGGCTCAATGGCCGGGTGGTCGAGGCCCACCGCCAGGGATTGAGAGTCAGATAATGCCAACTGCAATTTGCTGGTTAAACGATCAATACGCATTAGTCACCTTCCTTTTGAGCAGGCCGGAGATATAAAACATCCTGAGTGAAGAAACCTGCCAGATACCCTTATAGATGGGGAGGATTCTGCGAGTTTCAAGCGTCGCACAGTTGACCTAAGTCAGAAGAGTCTAGCGCTCAAGCCAGATAAGGGAGGCAAACCGACCGGTACGAGGACTGCGGCGGTAAGAAAAGAAGCGCGGATCGCTCACGGTACAGAAACCGCCACCATAAACAGCAGTGACGCCGCGTGCGGCAAGGCGCAGGCGAGCGAGCTGATAGATGTCGGCCATGAACTTGCCGGGGTTGCGGCTGGGCACGAACGCTTCGGCGGTGATCGGCAATTGCTGCATGAAGGCTTCACGCACTTCCGGGCCGACTTCAAAGGCTTGCGGGCCAATGGCCGGGCCGAGCCAGACCAGAACCTCGTCGGGCTGCGCATCCAGGCTTTCAAACGCCGCTTCCAGCACGCCCGCCGCCAGGCCACGCCAACCGGCATGGGCGGCGGCGACACGAGTGCCAGCACGGTTGCAAAACAATGCGGGCAGGCAATCGGCAGTCATTGAAGTGCAAGCGACGCCTGGAGTGCTGGTCCAACTGCCATCGGCTTCAGCGGTGCGGCTTGGGTCAGCTTCGACCACGGTCACACCATGCACCTGACGCAACCAGGCGGGCTGGATAGCAAAGGCATCACGCAGACGACGGCGATTCTCAAGGACGGCCTCCAGGCTGTCCTCGACGTGATCGCCCAGGTTGAGGCTGTCGAACGGCGCCAGGCTGACGCCGCCCGCACGGGTGGTAACGCAGGCTTTTACCCGAGCCGGCGCGGGCCAGTCAGGTATCAGCCAGTCACTCATCCGATAAACGCCTCGCGATCCTGCTTGAGCAGCGACAGCAACCAGACCAGATCGTCTGGCAGAGGCGATTCCCAGCTCATGCGCTTACCGCTCGTCGGATGATCCAGTTCCAGGAAACGTGCATGCAGTGCCTGGCGCGGGAACGACTTCAGCGACTCGACCATGGTCTGACTCGCCGCCGGCGGAATACGGAAGCGGCCGCCGTAGGCCGGATCTCCGACCAACGGGAAGTTGATGTGAGCCATGTGCACGCGAATCTGGTGGGTACGACCGGTTTCCAGCTTGACCCGCACGTGAGTGTGGGAGCGGAAACGCTCCAGCACACGGTAGTGGCTGACGGCCTGCTTGCCGCCTTCCATCACCGCCATACGCTGGCGCTGCTGGCCGTGACGACCGATCGGCGCGTTGATCTTGCCACCCGCCACCACGACACCGATCACGATGCACTCGTAGATGCGGCTGACGCTGCGGCTCTGCAGTTGTGTGACCAACTGCGTCTGCGCCTGAATGGTCTTGGCCACCACCATCAAGCCGGTGGTGTCCTTGTCCAGACGGTGCACTATGCCGCAGCGCGGGACATTGACGATGTCCGGCACGTGGTGCAGCAGGGCATTGAGCAAGGTGCCATCAGCGTGCCCCGCTGCCGGGTGAACCACCAGGCCAGCGGGTTTGTTGATGACCAGGATGTCGTCGTCTTCATAGACGATGTCCAGCTCAATGTCCTGGGCGATCCATTCTCCCTGGGCTTCCTGCTCGGCAGTCAGCTCAAGAATCGCACCACCATGGACTATGTCTCGCGGGCGGATAACCGCTCCATCCACAGTCAGGCGGCCGTCTTTGATCCAGGCGGAAAGGCGCGAGCGCGAGTGCTCAGCGAATAATTGTGCGGCGACTTGATCGAGGCGTTGGCCGCCCAATTCGGACGGCACCTCTGCGCGAAGTTCAATTTTATCGGACATGCTCAGACTAGGCGTGGCACAGCCTTTGGTTTCGGCTGCGCGCTTGTGGTTAAATACGGCGTCTTTTGCCCCGAGGCTTTCAACGGGGCGCTCATCATAACAGGACGGCCCCGCCCAAGACAGCGGCCGTCATAGGGACGCAAGCCGCCATGCAAGTGAAACACCTGCTGCTGATCGCCATCCTCGCCATGACTGCTGCTTGCTCGTCAACAAAGGACGTCGTCGACGAAAACCTGAGCGAAGTCGAGTTGTACCAGCTGGCTCAGAAAGACTTGGACAATAATAGCTACACCAGCGCCACAGCCAAGCTGAAGGCACTGGAGTCGCGTTATCCGTTCGGCCGCTACGCCGACCAGGCGCAGCTTGAGCTGATCTACGCCAACTACAAGAACGCCGAGCCGGAAGCTGCCAAGTCCGCCGCCGAGCGTTTTATCCGCCTGCACCCGCAGCACCCGAACGTGGATTACGCCTACTACCTCAAGGGCCTGACCTCGTTTGACCAGGACGTTGGCCTGCTGGCGCGCTTCCTGCCACTGGACATGACCAAGCGTGACCCGGGCGCTGCCCGCGACTCCTACAACGAGTTCGCCCAGCTGACCAGCCGCTACCCGAACAGCCGCTACGCGCCGGACGCCAAGCAGCGCATGATCTACCTGCGCAACCTGCTGGCCTCCTACGAGATCCACGTCGCCCACTACTACCTGACCCGTCAGGCCTATGTCGCCGCCGCCAACCGTGGCCGCTATGTAGTGGAAAACTTCCAGGAAACCCCATCCGTGGGTGACGGCCTGGCCGTGATGACCGAGGCTTACCAGCGCCTGCACCTGGACGACCTGGCCAACACCAGCCTGGAAACCCTGAAGCTGAACTACCCGGATCACCCAAGCCTGAAAGACGGCCAGTTCGTGCCGCAAGTCGCCGAAGCGGACAACCGCTCGTGGCTGAGCAAGTACACCCTGGGCCTGATCGAGTCCCGTCCACCGCTGCCGCCGGGCGAAACCCGCGCCAACCAGGACGTGATGAAGCAGTTCCAGGATGCCAAGGAAGCCATTCCTTCGGAGCTCAAGCCCCATGACGAGAACGGCGACGTGATCGAAGAAGAAGCCCCGCAAGCCCTGGGCAACAACCAGGACCGCTCGTGGTTCAGCTACATGACCTTCGGTGTGTTCGACTGATCCGTTGACGCAACGCAAAAAGGGAGCCCCACGAGGCTCCCTTTTTTATGGGCAAGCATTATTGCGCTGTGCGCCTGCCATGTCCTTGGCTAAACTGGCGCATTCCTCGTCGAGAAGCTGCCCACCATGGTTCGTCTACTGTTCTGGATCGCCATCATTGCCGCCGCAGTATGGTTCTGGCGTAAATTCAAAAGCCCGGCTGCCAAACAGCAGCGCTCCGCCGAACCCGACGCCGCATTGATGGTGCGCTGCGCCCACTGCGGCGTGCATTTGCCGCAGAATCACGCCCTGAGCTCAGGCCAGGCGTGGTATTGCAGCCAACCCCATCTGGAACAAGGGCCGAAATCTATCCAGCGTTGATTCGACCTTGCGGGGCATACGGCGCCGGGTCGATGATCGGCGCATGTCCCAGCAACAAGTCGGCAAACAACTGGCAAGACGCCGGCGCCAGCACAAGGCCGTTGCGGTAGTGCCCGCAGTTAAGCCACAAGCCACTGAACCCCGGCACCTGGCCGATGTACGGAATACCTTCCGGCGACCCCGGGCGCAAGCCAGCCCAATGCCCGACCACTTCGGCCTCGGCCAAGGCCGGAATCAGCTCGACCGCCGACGCCTTCAAGCTTTCCAACGCAGTGTCGGTCGGCGTCTTGTCGAAGCCCTCATGCTCCAGGGTGCTGCCAATCAAGATATGCCCATCACGCCGCGGGATCGCATAACGCCCCTTGGCCAGGACCATGCTCGACAGGAAATCCGCGGCACACTTGTACAAGATCATCTGGCCTTTGACCGGCTCCACCGGCAGCGACAAACCCAGAGTACCCAGCAACTCACCGCTCCACGCCCCCGCCGCCAACACCACCTGATCGCCGAGGATCGGGCCACCCGTGGTATTCACCCCCACGACATTGCCGGCGTCCTGCACAAACCCGGTCACCTCGCATTGTTCATGCAAGGTCACACCCGGCAGCGCCAACAGTGCGGCCTTGAGGGACTTAACCAGCCGGGGGTTGCGCACATTGGCGACATTGGCCATGAAGATCGCGTGGGAATAGCCGCCGCCCAACACCGGCACCGCATCGTGGGCGGCCGAAACATCGACCTTGCTCAAGGGGCGGCCTTCCCGTGCAGCCCAGGCCAGCGCTTCGGCCTCGTCTTCCAGATCGAGCCAATACAAGCCGGTGGTGTGAACCTCGGGATCGACCCCCGTGGCAGCAAACAGGCGCTCGGCCAGTTGTGGATAGAAATCCTGCGACCAGTGGGCCAGCGCTGTGACCGCCGGACTGTAGCGCCACGGGTACAACGGCGAAACAATGCCGCCGCCCGCCCAGGAAGACTCCTGCCCCACGCCGGCACGCTCCAGCAGCACTACGGCCTGCCCCTGGGTCGCCAGGTTGAACGCCGTCAACAAGCCGATTACGCCACCGCCGACCACCACCACTCGCTGTTGCTTAGCCATTATTCGATCCAGCCGATAAATAGGGACAAGCGCACCCGGCGCCCAGTCATCCAGCACTTTCATCATTGCCCCCAGCACAGCGTGCGCGACACATCCGGTGCTGCGCCTGGGTTGGCCCGCGCGCCGGTGCTGGTCAGGCTGAAGCTGCCGCAAGGGTCAGCGGCCATCACCGAGTCAGCAATGGGCGTGGCCAGCAGGCGGAAATCCTGAGGGTTCAATACAGCGGTGATTCTATAGCGATCATTGCCGTCACTGACGCCGCTGGCGTCAATAAAACTGCCATTGCGCGCATAAAAGCGCTCCAGGTACTGCGCCTGCTCGGTCAACAGCGCGACAATTTGCCCGCGATAGACCTTTTTTACCTGGCCGGTAAAGCTGGGGTAAGCGACCCCGGCCAGCACCCCGATGATTGCCACGGCAACCAGTAACTCGATCAGGGTAAAACCCCGGCTTTCCTTGCCCATCCCACCGCTCCTTATTGAAGTTGCCGCCAGGCCACCCGCCGAAACCGCGAGCCACCCTCCTCGTCTACCCGCGCGTACACGCTTTCCAAGACCGTACGGGATTGGCCGCTTAGCCCGACCGCCGTCACTCGATACGCGGCGGCCGATACTTGCGGCGGTAAATGAGCCAGCCCCACGGCAGGGCCCAGGGACTGAACGCCGTAGAAACCGCCCTTGAGCGCGACCCAGGTAACGCCGGAAACCGGGTTCACCCCGGCACCACTCAGTGAAAATGCCTCGCCCGGCGGCGCGCAGGTGACGACGGACCGACACACCGGCAAGGCCGCAGGTACCCGCTGTACGACTGACTCCCCCAGCCGCAGGCCGCTCTCGGCACTTTGCAGCGCCTGGTTGCGATGCCCCAGACTGGCGGCGGCCTTCTGCTGGGACACCGCGCCCTGCATCGACGCCAAGCCAATCAGCGACAACAACAGCACAAATACCAGGCTGATAAGCAGCACCATGCCCGTCTGCCGCACATCAGTGCGTTGAGAAATCCCCATGCCTGCCTCACCCCAATCGGTTTCGCAGCGCGACCACGACGCTGTAGGCTTGATCCTTGACCCGCCCCGTGGGGTCCTGAAGCGTCATCAGGATACGTACGCTGCGGATCAGGGATTCATCACCGGGACGGGCGTCATAACGCACCACTTCCACCGAATCCGGTTTGGCCGCCACGCCGAAGCTGATATCGAACGCCTGCACATTATCCACCAGCACGGCCTTGGCCGGTGCCGCAGGCGTACTGACCTTCAACTGGGCCGCCTCGAAGGTGTAGGTAATCTGTCGTAACCCGAAGGGAATCTGCCCAGGCACAACCACTGGCGCGCTGCCGGTGTACGCCTCGGCAGTCCCCGTGCAATCGGACAGCACCGTCCAGTCGGGCTTGCCGCCACCATCGCCGATATCCACCGTCACCAACGTCAGTGACGCTGAGCCGTTCCCGGCACTCCAGCGCACAGGCAGATCAAAGGACGCCGGGGCGTTCTCGATAAACGCCGTGCCCAGGCAGCCAAACATGCCCGCCTGACGGATGTCCTGAACCATCTTGCCAAGGGCAAACCGCGCATCATCCTGCAGCAACATGGCCGCCTGCTGGCTCGCCTGTGTCATGCGGGTACTAATCACCACCTGGCTGCCCCCCGCCACCAGCACCAGCCCGATCGCCAGCGCCAGCAGCACCTCAAGCAGGCTGAAACCGCGAAGACGCGAGCTCATGGCAACACTCCGGGCTCATGACCGATTCGGCTGGTCAGGGTAAAGGTCTCGCGTGCGTCGCTGGTGCTTGTGGCCCGCCGGTCGTCCCAACTGATGGTCACGGTGACTTCATTGGCGCTGACCGCCACCGAGCCTTTGGCGCTCGGCCCGGCAAACCCGAGGATATTGGCTTCGAAATCATGCAGGTCCAGGTCACGCACGCTGGCGCTGGCACGGCTGGCCGGCGCCCGTTCTGCGCGGCCCCATGCGTAGTCGGCAGCGGCGTTGGCGCGGATGCGGTCGAGCATGTCGTAGGCAATGAAACTGGCCTGGCTGATCATCCTGGAGCTGTCTGTGTACTTGAGCGCATTGAGCTGGATGGCCGCCGCGCCCAACAAGCCAATGGCGAGAATCAACAGTGCGACCAGCACCTCGATCAGCGTCATGCCGGTTTGGCGCCGAAGCAAGGCGCTGGAGAAAAACGTGTTCGGGCAAGCAAGCATTACCATCGTCGTCCGTGTCGAAGGCCAAGAAGAAGCAGGAAAAACCTGCTGTGCCCCCCAAGACTAGCGGCGGTTTTTCAAGCGTGGCGCTACCGGAACAAAGGGAAATACTTTCGACAAAAAGGCCATCATCCAGGGTCAAGGCGCAGACGCTATACCTAGGACTGCACCCACATCCACGGAGGGATGACCTATGCAACAACGCGGTTTCACCCTGATTGAACTGCTGCTTGGGCTGATCCTGAGCGGCATCCTGGCCAACCTGGCAGTGCCCGGTTTCAGGAACCTGCTCGAATCACAGCAACGGCATAGCGCCGCACAATCCCTGGCCGGAGGGCTGCGCTTCGCACGTACCGAAGCCATCGCACGCAACCGGGCCGTCGTCATTCACGCACAGGACGAAGACTGGAGCCGAGGCTGGCGAGTGATCGTGGATGTGAGCGGGCGCGGCCACCAGGACGAGGATAATCCGGTGCTGCTGGAGCATCAGGACAGCGGGCGCGTAGCGATTGTCGGCAATGGCCCGGTCAAGAGCCAGGTACGCTTCAGCGGGCTGGGCGAACCGGTTTTTTCAGGCGGGGGGTTTCGTGCGGGCACTGTGCATGTGTGCGCCACGGACCAGGCGCAAAGCCAGTACCAGGTGGTACTGGCGCCCAGCGGGCGTATCAGCCTGCGCAGCGACAGGGCCGAGCAGGCGTTGTGCCGGAGCTACTCCGGCGCCCTCGCACTCAGAGCAACGAGCGAACCCGCAGCTCCTTGGGCATGGAGAAAGTGATGTTTTCTTCACGACCGACCAGCTCATCGGCACCTGTGGCACCCCAGGCGTGCAACTGCTGGATCACACCGCGCACCAGGACTTCCGGGGCCGAGGCACCCGCAGTGATGCCGATACGCTCGACGCCATCGAACCAGCTGAGTTGCATGTCTTCCGCACCGTCGATCAGGTACGCCGGTGTTGCCATGCGTTCGGCCAGCTCGCGCAGGCGGTTGGAGTTGGAGCTGTTAGGGCTGCCGACCACCAGGACCACATCGCACTCGTCGGCCAGCTGCTTGACGGCGTCCTGGCGGTTTTGCGTGGCGTAGCAGATGTCGTCCTTGCGCGGGCCACCGATGGCCGGGAAGCGAGAGCGCAGGGCGTCGATGACGCGGCTGGTGTCGTCCATGGACAACGTTGTCTGGGTCACGAATGCCAGGCGCTCGGGGTTGCGCACCTGCAGGTTGGCGACGTCTTTTTCGTCTTCCACCAGGTAGATGGCACCACCATTGCTGGCGTCGTACTGGCCCATGGTGCCTTCGACTTCCGGGTGCCCGGCGTGGCCGATCAGGATGCACTCACGGCCGTCACGGCTGTAGCGTGCGACTTCGATGTGTACCTTGGTCACCAGTGGGCAGGTGGCGTCGAAGACTTTCAGGCCACGGCCTGCCGCTTCGGTACGCACCGCCTGGGAAACACCGTGGGCGCTGAAGATGACGATCACGTCGTCCGGCACCTGGTCCAACTCTTCGACGAAGATGGCGCCGCGAGCGCGCAGGTCTTCGACCACGAATTTGTTGTGGACGACTTCATGGCGCACGTAGATCGGCGGCCCGAAGACTTCCAGGGCGCGGTTGACGATTTCGATCGCACGGTCCACGCCGGCGCAGAAGCCACGGGGGTTGGCGAGTTTGATGTGCATGCTGTGCCTCGTGTCTTGCAGCCACTTGGGTTCAAGCTAGACGCTAACCCACCTGACAATAGAGATCAAAGGTGGGAGCGGGCTTGCTCGCGAATGCAGTGGGTCAGCCAAACATGTACCGACTGA
>NZ_JANLGL010000073.1:0-27579 GCF_024655625.1 Pseudomonas sp. 18.1.10 | reverse complement strand
TCGGTACGCCAGTCAAAATATTTGTGACAGATACACCGCATTCGCGAGCAAGCCCGCTCCCACAGGGATTTTCAGGGACCTGTCAGATCACGCGTTTTCCAACAGGTTATGCAACTCCACAAACTGCTGGGTCAGCTTGTGCCGTGGGTCCAGGTGGATCAGCGGCTTACTCTCCTGGTGCGACTCACGCATGCGCACGGAGCTGGCCAGGTACACCGGCAGCACCGGCAACCCCTCTGCAATCAACTCATCAAGCATCTGCTGCGGCAACGTCGCGCGGGCCTGGAACTGGTTGACCACGATGCCTTCCACTTCAAGGCCTTCGTTGTGGTCCTCCTTCAACTCTTCGATCTCAGCCAGCAGGCCGTACAGCGCCTGGCGCGAGAAACTGTCGCAATCGAAGGGGATCAGCACGCGATCAGCGGCAATCAACGCCGAAACCGCGTAGAAATTCAGCGCTGGCGGGGTGTCCAGGTAGATACGGTCGTAATCTTCGCTCAACTCGTCCAACAGCTTTCGCAGCTTGTTGATCTTGTGCTTGGCCTCAAGCTTGGGCTGCAAGTCCGCCAGTTCGGCGGTGGCGGTGATCACATGCAGGTTGTCGAAGGGCGTTTCGTAGATATCCACCTTGTTCTTCTTCGAAAACGGCCCGGAAGACAGGGTTTGCTTGAAAAAATCCGCGATCCCCATGGGGATGTCGTCGCCCGTCAGCCCGGTGAGGTACTGGGTTGAGTTGGCTTGTGCATCGAGGTCCACCAACAGGGTTCGATAGCCTTCGCTGGCGCTGACCGCCGCCAGGTTGCAGGCAATGCTGGACTTGCCAACGCCGCCTTTCTGATTGAACACCACACGCCGCATGGAAAAACCTCCGTGTATCAATGAATGCCCGAGTGTAGAGGGCAAAAGCGCCTGTTAGCTACCTTGTTCATCCACGCACTTACAGCATCACAGGCGTTTGAAGCGCCGACTGTCATCTGCCGCCGACAAATTAAACAGAACGGTCCGACAATCCAATCTGATTCCGGGTAACCGACAATCTGTAAATCTTTCCGAGCTATTTGTAATCAACCTTGAACAATTCATTACCAAAGTTTGCTAGAACCCCGCAGCACCGGGATAATGCGCGCCATTCGGCCATTGCTCCCTGTCCCGGTATTCGGGGCCAACGGCCGCACATGGAAGCCCGCAGGGGCGGGATAACCTCTCAGTGATCAATTTCAACATCGCCCAATGGCGTGCCTGGGCTCCAGGGCTCGACAGCGCGCACGACTGGCTGGCCTGGTGCAAGGCCCCAGAGGTGCTTCCCGCCAGCGACGCCTGCCCCGACGTGTCATTCCTGCCAGCCATGCAGCGCCGCCGCCTGAGCCGCCTGGCCCGCATGGCGTTCAGCGTCGGCTGGCCATTGGCCGAAGGCTTGCAGGATTTGCCGCTGGTGTTCATCTCTCGGCATGGCGAAACCCCGCGCACCCTCGACATCCTCAGCGACCTGGCCAACGACCAGCCCCTGTCGCCGACCCAGTTCAGCCTGTCGGTGCACAACGCGGTGATTGGGCTGTGGTCGATCCTGCGCAATGAAACCAGCGAAATGACCGCCCTCGCCGCCGCCGGCGATGGCCTGGAACACGGCTTGCTGGAGGCCGCCGCGCTGCTCAACGAAGGCGCCCCGGCCGTATTGCTGGTCATCACCGAAGAACAGCCACCCGAGGCCTACGCCAGCTGGATCAAGGACGTGCCGTTCCCCTACGCCCTCGGCCTGCTGCTGACGCCGGGCGACGAGTGGCAGCTGGAACTGCGCACCGCCACGGTCCAACCCACTCAAACCCAGTGGCCCCACGCCCTGAACCTGCTGCGCACCCTGCTCACCGAGCAAGGCGCCTGCCAACATGCCTGGAAGAACCGCGTATGGAACTGGCAACGCAAGTAATCACCGACAAGCCACGGCAGGCCTACTACTGGCGCTTGTTCGCCACGGCCATCAGCTTCCTGGTGTTTGGCATCGGCGGCCTGGGCCTGCGCGTGCTGGTGTTCCCGCTGCTCAGCTGCCTGCCGGGCGATGCCAGGCAGCATCAGCGGCGTGCGCGTCACACCATCAGTTGCCTGTTCTGGTTTTTCATTCGCCTGATGTACCGCCTGGGCATCCTCACCTACAGCGTCGAAGGTGCGGAAAAACTCGGGCGCCCGGGGCAGATGATCGTGGCCAACCACCCGTCGCTGATCGACGTGGTGTTCCTCATCGGCCTGATGCGCCAGACCAACTGCGTGGTCAAGCAGAGCCTGTTCCAGAACCCGTTCATGCGTGGCCCGGTCCGCGACGCCGGCTATATCAGCAATGACGGCAGCGCCGACATGCTCGACGCCGCCGCCGACGCCCTGCGCGACGGCCAGACCCTGATTATTTTCCCCGAGGGCACCCGCACCACACCCGGCGCGGCGCCCGCCTTTCATCGCGGGGGCGCCGCCATTGCACTGCGCGGTGCGACAATCGTCACCCCGGTGGTGATAAAGGTCAGCCCCACCACACTGACCAAGGCCGAGCCCTGGTATCGCATCCCCAAGCGCCGCTTTCACTTCAGTTTGCGCGTGGGTGCCGATATAGAACCACAGGCGTTCGCCACACTGGGGCCCGCGCCCCAGGCTTCACGCAAGCTCAACGATTACCTGCATGACTATTTTATTAAGGAGCTCGCCGAAGATGAGCGACAGCAACAGCCTTGAGTACGACATAAAGACGCTAATCATCGAAGCCCTCGGCCTTGAGGACATTAGTGTCGACGACATCGGTAGCGACCAAACCCTGTTCGGCGAAGGCCTGGGCCTGGATTCGGTAGACGCCCTGGAATTGGGCCTGGCGATCCAGAAAAAGTACGGCATCAAGATCGATGCCGACGCCAAGGACACCCGCAATCACTTCACCAACGTGGCCAGCCTTGCGGCGTTCGTCACGGCCCGACAGGCAGCTTGAGACCGTACCATGCAAACTCGTGACGATATTTTCAACACCTTGCGCGACGCCCTGGTGGAACTGTTTGAACTGGCGCCAGAGCGCGTCACCCTTGACGCCAACCTGTACCAGGACCTGGAAATCGACAGCATCGACGCCGTGGACTTGATCGACCATATCAAGCGCCAGACCGGCAAGAAGATCGCCGCCGAGGAGTTCAAGGCGGTGCGTACCGTGAATGACGTGGTTGAGGCGGTGTACCGCCTGGTGCAACCCGCCGCATGAGCCGGCTGATCGGCCTTGGCCTGTTGTTGGCGGGGCTGCTGTACCCCTTTGCGGTGTATTACGGCACCGAGCACTTTGCACCGTGGCAATTCGGCCTGCTGCTGGGCAGCCTGTGGCTGTTGCGCGCGTTGACCGGCGCACGGCGCCCCGGCAGCCGCTGGATGGCGCTGGCGGTGATCGTGTTCTGCCTGCTGCTGGCCTGGTTCGACAACCCACGCCTGCTGCGCTGGTACCCGAGCCTGGTCAGCGCGTTCATGCTGGCGCTGTTTGGCCTGAGCCTGAAATACGGCCCGCCGATGGTGGAACGCCTGGCGCGCATGACCGACCCGCAGCTGCCGCCCCACGCGATTGTGTATACGCGCCAGGTCACCGTGGTCTGGAGCGCGTTTTTTCTGTGTAATGGCCTGCTCGCCGCCGCCCTCACCCTGTGGGCGCCGTTGAGCTGGTGGACGTTGTACAACGGCCTGATCGCCTACGGGCTGATGGGGCTGTTGTTTGCCGTGGAATGGCTGGTACGACAAAGGGTTCGAGGCCGCGTATGAATGGGTTGAAACTTGAGCACTTGCTGCTCGAGCCGCTGGAACAGCGTCCGGTCACCACCGAACCTGCAATGAATCACGCCCAGCTGTGGGAACAGTCCCTGAGCCTGGCGGCGGGGCTGCGCGCGCGCGGTATCCAGCGCGTCGCCGTGCACCTGGAAGACGCCGGCCTCTTGGCGATTGCCCTGCTCGGCGCCTGGCGCGCCGGGGTCAGCGTGCTGCTGCCGGCCGACCTGCAAGCGCAAACCCGCCAACGCTGGGACGCGGCCGTCGACGCCTGGTTGACCGAAGTAGCGCACCTCGACGCGCTGTATCAAGCGCCGTTGAGCGCGGCGGCGCTGGACCTCGACGCCTGCCAACTGAGCCTGTGCACCTCCGGCTCCAGTGGCGAGCCCAAGCGCATCGACAAGTCCCTGCGCCAACTGGCCAACGAAGTCGACGCCCTGGAAACCCTGTGGGGCGCGGACTTGAAGGGCGCGTGCATCATCGGCAGCGTCGCCACCCAACATATCTACGGCCTGCTGTTCCGCGTGCTATGGCCGCTGTGCGCCGGGCGCAGCTTTGTGCGCAAGCAACTGGCCTTTCCCGAGGACTTGCAGCGCGCCAGCCGCGAACACCCGCAATTCGCCTGGGTCGCCAGCCCGGCGCTGCTCAAGCGCATGGGCGACAACCTCGACTGGCCGGCGCTGAGCCAGGTGTCGCGGGTGTTTTCCTCCGGCGGCGCCTTGCCCATCGAGGCTGCTGGCGAACTGTACGACCGCTTGCAGCAATGGCCGACGGAAATCCTCGGCAGCTCGGAAACCGGCGGCATCGCCTGGCGACAAGGCGCGCAACCCTGGCAGCCGTTTGCCGACGTGGAACTGAGCCAGGACGCCGACGGCGCCCTGCGCATCGCCTCGCCCTACCTGCCCGCCGGGCATATCGAACACACCGCCGACGCCGCGCGCATCCACGCCGATGGCCGCTTCGAACTGCTCGGGCGCCTGGACCGCATCGTCAAGCTGGAAGAAAAACGCATCTCCCTGCCCATGCTCGAACAAGCGCTGATGGCCCACCCGTGGGTCGCCGAAACGCGCCTGGGCGTGGTGCAGGAAAACCGCGCGTCACTCGGTGCGCTGGTGGTGCTGAGCGCCGAGGGCCTGCATGCCCTGCGCAATCAGGGCCGACGCACGCTGACCCAAACCCTGCGCCAGCATCTGAGCCAACACTGCGAAGCCTTGGCGCTGCCGCGTCGCTGGCGCTTACTGCGCCAGCTGCCGCTGAACAGCCAGGGCAAACTGCCCCAGGCCCAAGTCGAGGCATTGCTGCTGGCACCACGACCAAAGGCGCCGGAAGTGCTGGAGCAACTCGAAACCGACGGCGAATGGACCTTGCAACTGAGCATCCCGCCCGACCTGGCCTACTTCAGCGGTCACTTCCCGGTCACGCCGGTATTGCCGGGCGTGGTGCAGATCGAATGGGCGTTCAACCTCGGCCAGCAACTGCTCGATTTGCCGGCGACCTTTGCCGGGATGGAAGTGCTCAAGTTCCAGCAACTGGTACGGCCGGGCGACCGGGTCGAACTGCACCTGCGCTTTGACCGGGAGCGCGGCAAGCTGTATTTCGCCTATCGCAATGGCGACGCGGCCTGCTCCAGTGGGCGGATTTTGCTGGAGACTGAGCATGTATAGGTTTGGTGAGCGCTTCGCGCTCAATCGCGGGCAAGCCCGCTCCCACACTGGACCTGTGCCAGCCACACATCTCCCGCATACAGCAGATCAAAGGTGGGAGCGGGCTTGCCCGCGATGCAGGCGACGCGGTCAACCAGGAGACTGCGATCATGCATAACCCCTGCGCCCTGATCCCGGTCTACAACCACGAGGCCGCCGTCCCGGCCGTAGTCCGCAGCCTGCTCGACAGCGGCCTGCCCTGCCTGCTGGTGGACGACGGCAGCAGCCCGGCCTGCGCGGCGGTGCTGGCGCAACTGGCAGCCCTGGACAACGTCACCTTGCTGACCCTGCTGAACAACCAGGGCAAGGGCGGCGCGGTGATGGCCGGTTTCCGCGAAGCCGCACGCCTGGGCTTCAGCCACGCCCTGCAAGTGGACGCCGACGGCCAGCACGATCTGCGTGAAGTCGAGACCTTCCTCGACGCCTCGCGCACCCACCCCAGCGCAATCATCTGCGGCTACCCCGAGTACGACGACAGCGTGCCCAAAGGCCGCCTGTACGCGCGTTACCTGACCCACGTGTGGGTGTGGATCAACACCCTGTCGCTGCAGATCCGCGATTCGATGTGCGGCTTTCGCGTGTATCCGCTGGCGCCCACGCTGGCGCTGATGGACTCGGCCTACATCGGCACGCGCATGGATTTCGACTCCGACATCCTCGTGCGCCTGGCCTGGCGCAACCAGCCGATGCGCTGGCTGCCGACCCGCGTGCATTACCCGGCCGACGGCGTGTCGCACTTCCGCCTGCTGCGCGACAACGTGCGCATCTCGGCGATGCACACCCGCTTGTTCTTCGGCATGTTGGTGCGCTCGCCGATGATCCTGTGGCGGCGGTGGCAGGCATGAGCGACAGCACCAAGCACTGGGCCGACCGCGAGGAGCGCGGCAGCTTCCTGCTGATGAAACTCACCGCGTTCGCCGCCAAGGTCCTTGGCCGCCGCGTGCTGAGCCCGTTGTTGTACGCCATCGTCCTGTACTTCTTCCTGTTCGGCCGCACCGCACGCCACAGCGCCTGGCAATACCAGCAGCGCCTGGCCGAGTGGAGCGGGCGTGATGACCTGCGCCCCAGCCACAAGCGCGTGTTCGGCCAGTTCATGGCCTTCGCCGACTCCCTGCTCGACAAGCTCGACGTGTGGAACGGCAAGCTGCGCCTGGAACAGATCGAGATCAACGACCCGGCCAAGTTACGCGGGCAACTGCGCGGCGAGCGCGGACAGATGCTGGTGGGCGCGCACCTGGGCAACCTCGAAGTGTGCCGCGCCCTCGCTGAAATCGGCGAGCAAGTGACCATGAACGTGCTGGTGCACACCAAGCACGCCGAACAATTCAACCGCCTGCTCGGCGAAGCCGGGGCGACCCACTTGCGCCTGATCCAGGTCAGCGAGCTGGACCCGGCGACCATGCTGCTGCTCAGCCAGCGCCTGGACGACGGCGAATGGCTGGCCATCGCCGGCGACCGCGTGCCGCTGCACGGCGGGCGCACGGTGCGCGTGGACTTCCTCGGCCACGACGCCGCCTTCCCCCAAGGCCCGTGGCTGCTGGCCGGCCTGCTCAAATGCCCGGTGAACCTGCTGATGTGCCTCAAGCACAACAACCGCTACCGCCTGACCATCGAGCCGTTCGCCGAATTGATCGAATGGAAACGTAATACCCGCGAGCAGGTCATAGCCCTGTGGACCGCGCGCTACGCCGCACGCCTGGGCCAGTTCTGCCTGGAAGCGCCCCAACAATGGTTCAACTTTTACCCTTTCTGGAAGACCGATGACCACGCATCTTGAGCCGGTAACCTTTGGCGAACGCGCTTTGCGCATCGAAGACGTGCTGGCCCTGGCCAACCGTCAGGCGCCCACCCAATTGCAGGGCGATGCCGCGTATCGCCAGCGCATCGCCAAGGGCGCGCAGTTCCTCGACTCGCTGCTGGACAAGGAAGGCGTGATCTACGGCGTGACCACCGGCTACGGCGACTCCTGCGTGGTGGCCGTGCCGTTGCAGCACGTCGAAGCGCTGCCGCGTCACCTGTACACCTTCCACGGTTGCGGCCTGGGCAAGCTGCTCGATGCGCAAGCCACCCGCGCCGTGCTGGCCGCGCGTTTGCAGTCGCTGTGCCACGGCGTGTCCGGCGTGCGCGTGGAGCTGCTGGAACGCCTGCATGCCTTCCTGGAACACGACGTGCTGCCGCTGATCCCGGAAGAAGGCTCGGTGGGCGCCAGCGGTGACCTGACGCCGCTGTCCTACGTGGCCGCGACCTTGTCCGGCGAACGTGAAGTGATGTTCCGTGGCGAGCGCCGCCAGGCCGCCGACGTGCATCGCGAACTGGGCTGGGACCCGCTGGTGCTGCGCCCGAAAGAAGCCCTCGCGCTGATGAACGGCACCGCCGTGATGACCGGCCTCGCCTGCCTGGCCTTCGCCCGCGCCGACTACCTGCTGCAACTGGCCACGCGCATCACCGCGCTGAACGTGGTGGCGCTGCAAGGCAACCCGGAACACTTCGACGAGCGCCTGTTCGCCGCCAAGCCGCACCCTGGGCAGATGCAAGTGGCGGCATGGCTGCGCAAGGATTTGGCCATCGATGCGCCGACCGCGCCGCTGCATCGCCTGCAAGACCGCTACTCGCTGCGCTGCGCGCCCCACGTCCTCGGCGTGCTGGCCGACAGCCTGAACTGGCTGCGCTCGTTCATCGAGATCGAACTGAACAGCGCCAACGACAACCCGATCATCGACGCCATCGAGGAACGCGTGCTCCACGGCGGCCACTTCTACGGAGGCCACATCGCCTTCGCCATGGACAGCCTCAAGACCCTGGTGGCCAACGTCGCCGACCTGCTCGACCGCCAGCTCGCGCTGCTGGTGGACGTGCGCTACAACCACGGCCTGCCGAGCAACCTGTCCGGCGCCCCGGCGGATCGCGCGATGATTAACCACGGCTTCAAGGCCGTGCAGATCGGCACCAGCGCCTGGACCGCCGAAGCGTTGAAAAACACCATGCCGGCCAGCGTGTTCTCGCGCTCCACCGAATGCCACAACCAAGACAAAGTGAGCATGGGCACCATCGCCGCCCGCGATGCGATCCGCGTGCTGGAGCTGACCGAACAGGTCGCCGCCGCCACCTTGCTCGCCGCCAACCAAGGCGTGTGGCTACGCGCCCAGGCCGCCGATGCACGGCCATTGCCGCCAGCCTTGGCGGCGATGCACGAAGAACTGGCCAAAGACTTCCCGCCGGTGATCGAAGACCGCGCCCTCGAAGGCGAACTGCGCCTGTGCCTGCAACGCATCGCCGCGCAACACTGGAGGCTGCATGCGTAGCCCCGGCGTGCTGCACTGCGACACCGAGATCCTCGTGCCGTTTTTCGACGTCGACACCATGAACGTCGTCTGGCACGGGCACTACGTGAAGTACCTGGAAGTGGCGCGCTGCGCGCTGCTGGACAAGCTCGGCCACAACTACACGCAGATGCTGGAGTCGGGCTACGCCTGGCCGGTGATCGACATGCAGCTGCGCTACGTGCGCGGCGCGGTGTTTGGCCAGACGATCAACGTGCGTGCCAGTTTGGTGGAGTGGGAGAATCGTTTGAAGGTCAATTACCTGATTACCGACCTGGCCAGTGGCGAGCGGTTGACCCGTGCGAGCACGGTGCAAGTGGCGGTGGAAATCGCCAGTCGCGAGATGCAGCTAGCCTCCCCAAAAATCTTCACCAACGCCGTCGAAAGGGCCTTGAAATGAAATCCCCTGTGGGAGCGGGCTTGCTCGCGAAGGTCGTCAACGATAATGCAATCCGCCTGACACTACGCGGCGTCCTCAAGTCCTTCGCGAGCAAGCCCGCTCCCACATGGACCGCGTTCATCCTGTTGTTGAGCGTTTCAGGCATGGCCCATGCTTTTGACTTGCAGCAGCTCAGCGACCAGCTCGCCAAACCCTCGGTGATCCACGGCAACTTCACCCAGGAAAAACACCTGCGTGCCCTGCCCCAGCCGCTGGTCAGCAAAGGCACCTTCGTCCTCGCCAAGGACCACGGCCTGCTGTGGCTGCTGAAAACCCCGCTGCAACAGGACTACCGCATCAGCGCCCAAGGCATCGCCCGCCGTGACGCCACGGGTTGGCAGCCGCTGCCGAACAAGAGCGCCGGCGCCGAGCAGAATCGCCTGTTCCTCGCCGTGCTCCAGGGCGACAGCAGCGGCTTGCAGCGTGACTTCGAGCTGCAACTGAAAGGCGCAGCCAACGACTGGAAGCTGACGCTGATCCCCCGCTCGCTGCTGCTGAAACAAGTCTTCACCCAGATCAATATCGACGGTGGCGAGCTGGTGCAGAACATCGAGCTGCTGGAAACCCAGGGCGACAGCACCCTGCTGCGCATGCAGGACAGCACCGCAGCCCTGCCCTTGAGCGACGCGGAGAGACACGACTTTGCGCAGTGAGCGGCTGTTACCGCGCCTGTTCCTGATCCTGCTGGTGGCCGTGCTGGCCCTGGCCGGCTGGCAGTGGCGCCATGGCGCGCCGCTGTCGGCGAACCTCATGGAGCTGGTGCCGGGCAACACGCCGGACGCCCTGGAGCTGCAAGCCGAACAGCGCATGCAAGAGCCGTTGAACCGCGAAATGCTGGTGCTGGTCGGGCATGCCGACCGCCAGCAAGCGGTGGCCGTGGCGCAACAATTGGGCGAGCGCTGGCAGGCCAGCGGCCTGTTTGAAAAGGTCCAGTGGAACCTGCACGCCGACTTGCCGGCGCTGCGCGAGCAATTGCTGCGCGGGCGCCTGGCGATGCTCTCGGCCAAGGACCGCGAGCAACTGATCGAACAACCCGGCGCCTTCATCCAGCAGCGTGTGCAAGCGCTGTTCGACCCCTTCACCGGCTTCAGCCTGGTGCCGAGCCAGGATGACTGGCTGGGCCTGACCGGGCGCATCCAGAACAGCCAGCCGCAACATGGCTCGGTACAGCTGGATATCGGCAGCGGCGCGTTGATCGCCGATGCCGACGGCAAGAGCTGGGTGCTGCTGCGGGCGCGCACCACCGGCAATGCCTTCGACATGAAACTGCCGCTGCAAGTGGCGGACCTGCTCCAGGCCAGCCGTGCACAGGCCGGCGAGCAAGGCGCACAGTTGCTCGCCGCCAGCGGGCTGCTGTATGCGGCCAACGGTCAGCAGCAAGCCACGCGGGAAATCACCTGGGTCGGCGGTGGCGCGACCGTCGGCATCCTGTTGTTGCTGTTGCTCGCCTTCCGCCGTTGGCGCGTGTTGCTGGCGTTTGTGCCGGTGCTGGTGGGCATGCTGTTTGGCGCGGTGGCCTGTGTGGCGCTGTTTGGCCATATGCATGTGATGACGCTGGTGCTGGGTTCCAGCCTGATCGGCGTGGCGGTGGATTACCCGCTGCACTACCTGTCGAAAAGCTGGAGCCTGAAACCCTGGCGCAGCTGGCCGGCGTTGCGCCTGACGCTGCCGGGGCTGAGCCTGAGCCTGGCGACCAGTTGCATCGGCTACCTGGCGCTGGCCTGGACGCCGTTCCCGGCGCTGACGCAAATCGCGGTGTTCTCGGCGGCCGGCCTGGTCGGCGCGTACCTGTCGGCGGTGTGCCTGTTGCCGGCGCTGCTCAAGGGCGTCGAACTGCGCCCGGCGCAATGGCCGCTGCGCATCGCCGAATGCCTGTGGCTGGTGCGCGAATCGTTGCTCAAGCGCGTGCCGAGCGCGGCGCTGCTGGCCCTGTTGCTGCTGTTCTGTGCCGGCGGCCTGTGGCAACTGAGCAGTAAAAACGATATTCGCCAATGGATCGGCGCGCCGCCGCAATTGCTGCAAGAAGCACAAGCCGTGGCGCGGATCACCGGCTTCCAGCCCACCAGCCAGTTCTTTCTGGTGCGCGCCGAAAACCAGCAGCAGTTGCTGGAACGGGAAAGCGCCCTGGGCCAGCGCCTCGACCAACTGGTGAACATGGGCAAGCTCCAGGGCTACATGGCGCTCAGCCAACTGGTCAGCCTGCCCGCCGAGCAGCAAACACTGCGCGATGCGCTGAGCCAACTGCCGCAACACTGGCAACCGCTGCAGGACCTCGGCGTACCCGCCAGCGCCCTGCAGGCCGAAGTTGCGCAACTGCAGGCGCTACCCACCCAAGATATCGACGCCGCGCTGCAAGGCCCGCTGGCCGAACCCTGGCGTACTTTGTGGCTGGGCCCGGTGGACGGCGGCGTGGCGGCGATGGTCAGCCTGCAAGGCCTGAACAACCCGGCGCTGCTGCGGGTGCAGGCCGTGGACTTGCCCGGGGTGCAACTGGTGGATCGCCTCGGCGACTTGAACCGGGTGTTCGCCGACACGCAGATCAGCGCCGCTGAATTGAAATTGATGTCGTGCGTGCTGATCGTGCTGTTGCTGATCCTGCCGTTCGGCTTTGGCGGTGCCCTGCGCATCGTCGCGCTGCCGTTGCTGGCGGCACTGTGCAGCCTGGCCAGCCTCGGTTGGCTGGGCCAGCCGCTGACCTTGTTCAGCCTGTTCGGCCTGCTGCTGGTCACGGCCATCAGCGTGGATTACGCGATCCTCATGCGCGAACAGATCGGCGGCCCGGCGGTCAGCCTGCTGGGTACGCTGCTGGCGGCGTTGACGACCTGGTTGTCGTTCGGCCTGCTGGCGGTGTCCAGCACACCGGCGGTGAGTAATTTCGGCTTATCGGTCAGCCTTGGCCTGGCATTCAGCTTTATGCTGGCGCCCTGGGCCGGGCAACAGAAGCACGCCTTATGAATGTGATTATCGCCAATGCGGCAAGGAGCCCTCGTGCCCATAGTTGAAATGGAACGTCGCCAGGTGGTGGTGATCGGTGCCGGTCCGTCCGGGGCCATCGCCGCCGCGCTGTTAAAGCGCAAAGGGCATGATGTATTGATTATCGAGCGCCAGCATTTTCCACGGTTCTCGATCGGCGAAAGCCTGCTGTCCCACTGCATCGACTTCATCGAAGAAGCCGGCATGCTCGACGCCGTGCAGGCTGCCGGTTTCCAGGTGAAAACCGGCGCCGCGTTCGCCTGGGGCGAGCGCTACAGCGCGTTTGATTTCAGCGATACCTTCAGCAACGGCAAGCCGACCACCTTCCAGGTGCAGCGCGGCGAATTCGACAAGTTGCTGGCCGATCAGGCGGCGCTGCAAGGCGTGGAGATCCGCTACGGCGAAACCATCGTCGGCGTCGATTTCAAAGGTGAAACCCACTACCTGCACGTACGCCGCGAGAACGGCAGCGAGTACCACCTCAAGGCCAAGTTCGTGCTCGACGCCAGCGGCTACGGCCGCGTGCTGCCGCGCCTGCTGGACCTGGAAGCACCGTCGGATTTTCCGGTGCGCCAGGCCGTGTTCACCCACATCGAAGACCGCATCGAACATCCTGGGTTTGATCGCACCAAGATCCTCATCACCACTCACCCGACCCAGCGCGATATCTGGTTCTGGAGCATACCGTTCAGCAACGGCCGCTGCTCGGTGGGCGTGGTCGCGGCCAAGGAGCATTTCGACGGCCGCGACGGCGACCTCGATGCCTGCCTGCGCGGGTTTATCGACGAAACCCCGAGCCTGTCCAACGTGCTGCAAAACGCCGTGTGGGACACGCCGGCGCGCACCATCGGCGGCTACTCGGCCAACGTCAAAACCTTGCACGGGCCGGGCTTTGCGCTGCTGGGCAACGCGGCAGAATTCCTCGACCCGGTGTTCTCGTCCGGCGTGACCATCGCCATGCGTTCGGCAAGCATGGCCGCCGCCCTGCTGCACCGCCAACTGACAGGCGAAACCGTGGACTGGCAAACCGAATTCGCCGAGCCATTGAAGCGCGGCGTCGACACCTTCCGCTGCTACGTCGAAGGCTGGTATGCCGGGACGTTCCAGGACGTGATCTACCACCCGGACAGCTCGCCGGAGATCCGCCGGATGATCTGCTCGATCCTCGCCGGCTACGCGTGGGATGAGCGCAATCCGTTTGTCAGCGAGCCCAAGCGACGCTTGCGGATGTTGTCGGAAATCTGTGCGAGTGAGCCGGTATGAGCAGTCAGTACCTGAGTAAAAACTACGTCGAAGAAACCAAGTTCGGCTTCTGGTTCCTGCGCAGCCACACCTGGCAGCACCATGTGCTGCGCGTGGCGATCAACGACCTGCGCAGCCTGTTCACCGACCCGCTGCCAGAGGTGCCGGTGCTGCTGGATGCCGGTTGCGGCCAGGGCAAGTCATTCCAATACCTGCGGCAGGTGTTCGCCCCCGCACGCCTGATCGGCCTTGACGCCGACCCCCACAGCCTGACACTGAGCCAGGCAGAAGCGGCGCGCCAGGGCATGGCCGTGGAGCTGATCGGCAGCGACTGCGCCACCCTCGATGTGCCGGATGAAAGCGTCGATATCCTGTTCTGCCACCAGACCTTTCACCACCTGGTCGAACAGCATCGCGCGCTCAAGGAGTTCTACCGTGTGCTCAAGCCGGGCGGGTACCTGCTGTTTGCCGAGTCCACCGAAGCCTATATCGACACCTGGGTGATCCGCTGGCTGTTCCGCCACCCGATGCATGTGCAGAAAAGCGCCGAGCAATACCTGGAGATGATCCGCGAACAGGGCTTTGAATTCGGCCCGCAGAACGTCTCGTACCCGTATCTGTGGTGGAGCCGTTCCAGCGATTTCGGCCTGCTCGAGCGCTGGGGCCTGCGCCAGGCGCCGCCGGTGGGCCAGCGCGAAGAAACCCTGGTCAACTGCGTGGCGCGCAAGCCCCTGGCGAGCGCGGCCACATGATCCGTGTGTTGCTGATCGGCTGCCTGTTGTTGCTGAGCGCCTGCGCCAGCCAGCCGCCGTTGCCGGAGAAAACCCCGAGCCTGGCGCTACCCCTGCAATTACACGTGCAGCGCTTGGCCGACGGCCAAAGCCAGGACTGGCTGCTGGTAATCCAGCGCGAAGGCGGCGGCATTCGCTGGTCGATGATGGACCCGCTGGGCATTCCCCAGGCCCGGCAAAAACTGATCGATGGGCAATGGCAGGCCGACGGCTTGCTGCCGCCCAATCCCCAGGCGCGCGAGCTGTTTGCCGCGTTGTTGTTTGCGCTGACCTCGGCGAATGACTTGCGCGCGCTGTATCCAACGGCGCAAGCGATGGACCTGACGCGCACCCTGCCGGGTCATTGGCAGATCGTGTATCAGTCGTCCGAGGTGTTCAGCGTGAACATCAGCGGCCAGCCCCTGAGCTACCGCATCACGCCGCTGGGAGCCGCGCAATGACGGCCTACCTCAATGCCCTCGGCGTGATCTGCGCCCTCGGCCGTGGCCAGGCCGAGGTCAGCCGCAGCCTGTTTGCCGGCGACTGCTCGGGCATGCGCGCCGAAAGCGGCTGGGTGCCGGAGCGTGTGTTGCCGGTTGGCGCTGTACACGGCGAGCTGGCGACTATCCCCGCCGAACTCGGCCAGCAGAGCAGCCGCAACAACCAGCTGCTGCTGGAAGCGGCGTTGCAGATCGAGGGCGAGATTCGCCAGGCAATCCACACCTACGGCGCGTCGCGGGTCGGGGTTGTGCTGGGCACCAGCACCTCAGGCATCGACGAGGCCAGCCGTGGCATCGCGCACTTCCTGCGGGAACACCAGTTCCCCGGCGACTACGATTACCAACAGCAGGAACTCAGCGCCCCGGCGAATTTCCTCGCCGACTGGCTGCAACTGAGCGGCCCGGCCTATGTGATTTCCACCGCCTGCACCTCCAGCGCCCGCGCGCTGATGAGTGCCCAGCGCCTGCTGGACCTGGGCGTGTGCGATGCGGTGATCTGCGGTGGCGTGGACAGTTTGTGCAAGCTCACGCTGAACGGCTTCAGCTCGCTGGAAGCGGTGTCGAACGAGCGCTGCAACCCGTTCTCGGTGAACCGTAACGGCATCAATATCGGCGAAGCGGCGGTGCTGTTTGTGATGAGCAAGGAGCCGGCGCCCATCGCCCTGCTGGGCAGCGGCGCCAGTTGCGATGCGCACCATATCTCCGCGCCCGAGCCCAGCGGCAAAGGCGCGTTGCAGTCGATGCGCAAGGCGTTGGCCAGCGCGAAATTGCAGCCTGGGCAGATCGGTTACCTGAACCTGCACGGCACCGCCACCCAGCACAACGACGCCATGGAAAGCCTGGCCGTCGCCAACCTGTTCCCCCACGGCGTGGCCTGCTCATCGACCAAGCCCATGAGCGGCCACACCCTTGGTGCAGCCGGTGCGTTGGAAGCGGCGTTCTGCTGGCTGAGCCTGCGCCACGACCAACTGCCGCCGCACGTGTGGGACGGCATGCCCGACCCGGCGCTGCCGGCCTTGCACTGGGCACGGCGCGGCGACACCCTGGAAAAACGCTGCCTGATGAGCAACTCGTTTGCCTTCGGCGGCAACAACGTCAGCCTGATTATCGGAGAGGCCCCATGACCCCTTGGCCACTCGCCGAACTGCTGCCCCATGCCGGCGACATGATCCTGATCGACCAGGTGCTGTCGTACGATGAAGAGCAGATTCGCACCCGCGTCACCGTCACCCCCGGCGGCCTGTTCAATCGCCCTGACGGCAGCCTGCCAGCCTGGGTCGGCATCGAGCTGATGGCGCAAAGCGTCGCCGCCTACGCCGGTTGCCGTGCGCGCCACAACGGCGAAGCCGTGGAACTGGGCTTCCTGTTGGGCACACGCAAGTTCGAGTGCAACGTGGAGCACTTCCCGGCCGGCGCCGAGTTGACCATCCACGGCCTGCGCTCCCTGGAAGACGACAACGGCATGGGTGTGTTCGAATGCCACCTCACCGGCGAAGGCATCCAGGCCAGTGCGCGCTTGAACGTATTCCGACCGCCCCAGGCGGCCACCTATTTAGATGAATCGAAGGACGTAACGCCATGACTGAATCCGTACTGGTCACCGGCTCCAGCCGTGGCATCGGCCGCGCCATCGCCCTGCGCCTGGCCCAGGCCGGGCATGACCTCGTGCTGCACTGCCGCAGCGGGCGTGCCGAAGCCGACGCGGTGCAAGTCGAAATCGAAGCCCTGGGCCGCAAGGCGCGGGTGCTGCAATTCGATGTGGCGGACCGGGCTGCGTGCAAGGAAATCCTCGAAGCCGATGTGGAGCAGCACGGCGCCTACTACGGCGTGGTGCTCAACGCTGGCCTGACCCGCGACGGCGCGTTTCCGGCGTTGTCGGAAGACGATTGGGACGTGGTGATGCGCACCAACCTCGACGGTTTCTACAACGTGCTGCACCCGGTGATGATGCCGATGATTCGGCGCCGCGCCGCCGGGCGTATCGTCTGCATCACGTCGGTGTCGGGGTTGATCGGCAACCGTGGCCAGGTCAATTACAGCGCCTCGAAAGCCGGCCTGATCGGCGCGGCCAAAGCCTTGGCGATTGAACTGGGCAAGCGCAAGATCACCGTCAACTGCGTCGCGCCGGGCTTGATCGACACCGCGATGCTGGATGAAAACGTACCGGTGGAAGAGCTGATGAAGATGATCCCGGCGCAACGCATGGGCACCCCGGAAGAGGTGGCCGGCGCGGTGAATTTCCTGATGTCGGCCGAAGCCGGCTATATCACCCGCCAGGTCCTGGCCGTGAATGGAGGCCTGTGCTGATGAAGCGCGTCGTCGTCACCGGCATGGCCGGCATGACCTCCCTGGGCGGCGATTGGGCCACCATCTCGGCCAACTTCCGCGCCAACCGCAGCGGCATCCGGCGCATGGACGAGTGGGACCGTTTCACCGAACTGAACACGCGCCTGGCCGGGCCGATTGACGATTTTGTCGTGCCGGCGCACTGGACGCGCAAGCAGCTGCGCAGCATGGGCCGCGTCTCGCGCCTGGCGGTGTGGGCGGCGGAGCAGGCGCTGCAGGACGCCGGTTTGCTCGGTGACGAGTCGATCAAGGACGGGCGCATGGGCGTGGCCTGTGGCTCGTCCACCGGCAGCACCGACGAGATCAAGGCGTTCGGCAATATGCTGCTGAACTCGGTGGCCGAGGGGCTGAACGCCAACTCCTATGTGCGCATGATGCCCCACACCACGGCGGCGAATATCAGCATTTTCTTTGGCCTGACCGGGCGGCTGATTCCTACGTCCAGCGCCTGCACCAGCGGCAGCCAGGGCATCGGCTACGCCTATGAGGCGATCAAGTTCGGCCGCTTGCCGTTGATGCTCGCCGGCGGTGCCGAAGAGCTGTGCCCCACCGAAGCCATGGTGTTCGATGCGCTCTACGCCACCAGCCTGAAAAACGATGCGCCGCAGACCAGCCCACGTCCCTACGACAGCGGCCGCGATGGCCTGGTGATCGGCGAAGGCGGCGGCATGCTGGTGTTGGAAGAACTGGAACATGCGCTGGCGCGCGGTGCGCATATCCACGCGGAACTGGTCGGTTTCGGCAGCAACGCCGACGGCCAGCACACCACCCGCCCGGAACAGAAAACCATGCGCCGTGCGATGGAGCTGGCGCTGGAAGACGCCGGCCTGGAGCCATCCGCCATCGGCTACGTCAACGGCCATGGCACCGCCACCGATCAAGGCGACGTCGCCGAGACCCTGGCCACCCACGCCCTGTTCGGCAGCCGCATGCCCATCAGTTCGCAGAAGAGCTTCCTCGGCCACACCTTGGGTGCGTGCGGCGCGCTGGAGTCGTGGTTCAGCATCGAGATGATGAACAGCGACAGGTATGTACACACCTTCAACCTGGATACCGTCGACCCGCAATGCGGCGAACTGGACTACCTACAAGGTGAATTCCGCGAGATGCACCACGACTACGTGATGAACAACAACTTTGCCTTTGGCGGCGTCAACACGTCGCTGATCTTCCGCCGCTGGTCTTGAATATTTAATCGATTGGAGAATACGGAATGTCTTCCTTGCTACGCGCCACCTTGATTACCCTGGCCCTGCTGACCACCGCCGGCTGCACCAACAAGCCGGTGCTCAACACCCAGCACGAACTGCCGGCCGACGTCCAAATCGGCGAAGAAAAAATGAAGAAGGTCATCCTCAGCGCGCTGCAAAAACGCGACTGGACCGTGCAGCGCCTGAGCCCGCAACTGGTGCAGGCCGAGATCACCATCCGCAACCAGTACTACGCGGCCATCGACATCCGCTACACCCGCAACAGCTATGCCATCACCTACCGCGACAGCCGCGCCCTGGGCTACAAGGACGGCAAGATCCATCGCAACTACAACCGTTGGGTGAACAACCTCGACAGCGACATCATGGCCGGGCTGCGCAGCAATGGCGCGAACGAGGCAGGGTCGGCGGCGCAGTTGTTTGAGCAGACGGGCACTACCAAGTAAAACTGAGACTTAGGCTTCTCTAGAAACGACAAAGGGCGCCTTTCGGCGCCCTCTTCACAAACAGGTTGGCTTGTCATCGCCGCGTCCTGCCTGGCTCTGCGATGGCTGGTTACCCAGGATCCTCAGAGTCTCACAAGCCCCTTTCGGGAACGTGGGCAGTATGCCTGAAAACAATTCGCCTGCAATCGGTGGCAAAAAGCCGCTCGTCCATCGCCACACTCATCGCAAGCCAAGCGCACAGCGCACCGCCGCTTTTATCGCGTGAAACTGTTCACTGGTGAGTTCGGCGATTTTGTAAGTTCGTTTGCCATGCCGATCCTTGCTCTTGATTCGGTCTAACCGACCTAGACTGACGGTCGCCACAATGTCGCATTTTGCCCAGCAAATCGGACTCGCTCCCTGAAGGTGACTGTCGAGTTGCAAATGATGCTCCAAAACCGTCTGTGGTGCGGTAGTGCTCAGGGGCACCACCGTCACCAGCAGCTTATTGGTGCGATGCTTGCGGATCACAATAACGGGCCGGATCTTGATGATTTCCGGGACCTCATAGCCTCGAAAATCACAAATCAACACGCTGCCCTCCTTGGGCTGGTAGAGAAGTGCCATCCATATCACTCGCTTGAGAAAAAGCGATTCTGCGCAACTTTCCGGCGAATCACTAAGCCGGTTGCGTTACCTGATATGTGACCATGCCTACACGCTGGCCTTACGCGTCAACAACTCCACAAACCCTTCTGCCATCGGCGTCTGCACGCCCTTGCGCTGCACCAGCCACACCGCCGTCACCGCCTCCTCATCCAGCAACGTGCGATAGACCACGCCATCAATGCGGATGCGCTGATAAGACGCCGGCAGCACCGACACCCCCAATCCCGCTGCCACCAGGCCGATGATGGTCATCGCCTCTCCCGCCTCCTGGGCGAAGTGCGGGCTGAAGCCGGCGTCCCGCGCCAAGTTGATTAGTTGTGCGTAGAGACCACTGCCGTAGCTGCGTGGGAAAAACACGAACGGTTCCTCGGCCAACTGCGCCAGGTACAAGCCACGTTCGCTGCCGTCCACCAACGGGTGGTCGGCGTTCAACACGGCCACCAGCGGTTCGCGCATCAACTCGACCACACTCAGCGAATCCGGCAACGGCAGCGGGCGCATCAGGCCGACCTGGATCGACTCGTCCACCAGCGACTCGGCCACCTGGGTGCTGCTCATCTCCTGCAAGTTGAGGTGCACCGCCGGGAACGCCTGGCGGAACGCAAAAATCGCTTGGGGAATACTGGCGTTGAACGGCGCCGACGAGGTGAAGCCGATCTTCAGTTCCCCCAGCTCACCCAACTGCGCCCGTCGCGCCACATCTGCCGCCTTGTCCACCTGGGCCAGCACCAATCGCGCCTCATGCAGGAACAAGCGCCCCGCCTCGCTCAGCTCGACCCGACGGTTGGTACGCTCGAACAAGCGCGCGCCCACCTGCTGCTCCAGCGCCTGGATCTGCTGGCTCAGCGGCGGTTGCGAGATGCCCAGCACCTGCGCGGCGCGGCCGAAATGCAGTTCTTCGGCGACGGCGATGAAGTACCGCAGATGTCGTAATTCCATGCCAGCCTCATTAGGTCGTAAAAGCTCTCAAACAGGTCGAACAATATATTGGAAAGAATCATTAGCCAGCTATATTCTTTTTTGCATGGCCGGTCCTGGCCCGCTTTTCCTCCCCGAGGTCCCCGTGAATTCTGCTGTCGCTCCACTCGCTCAAGAAGTCCCGCCCACTGCCCTGGATGAGGTGGTGGCCCAGCTCAATGACGCGTACATCGAAAAAGGCACGCCGATGTTCATGCGCACGGTGCTGGCGCTGTTCTCCGGCGGTTTTGCCACCTTTGCCCTGCTGTATTGCGTGCAGCCGATGATGCCGGCGCTGTCCCACGAGTTTTCCATCAATGCGGCGCAAAGCAGCCTGATCTTGTCGGTCGCCACCGCAATGCTTGCCTGTGGCCTGCTAATCACCGGGCCGATTTCCGACCGCTTGGGCCGCAAGCCGGTGATGGTTTCAGCGCTGTTCTGCGCCGCGCTGGCGACCATCGCCAGTGGCTTGATGCCGACGTGGGAAGGGATTCTGCTGATGCGCGCGTTGGTGGGCTTGTCATTGAGCGGCCTGGCCGCCGTCGCGATGACCTACCTGAGCGAAGAGATCCACCCGCAACACATCGGCCTGGCCATGGGCTTGTACATCGGTGGCAACGCGATTGGCGGCATGAGCGGGCGCTTAATCATGGGCGTGCTGATCGACTTCGTCAGTTGGCACACCGCCACATTAATCATCGGCGCCCTGGCGCTGATCGCCGCCACGGTGTTCTGGAAGATCCTCCCCGAATCGCGCAACTTCCGCGCCAGCAGCCTCAAGCCGCGCAGCCTGCTGGATGGGTTTGTCATGCACTTCAAGGACGCCGGCCTGCCGTGGCTGTTCCTCGAAGCGTTCCTGCTGATGGGCGCGTTCGTGACGATGTTCAACTACATCGGCTATCGCCTGCTGGGCGATCCGTATGACTTGAGCCAAGCCGTGGTCGGCCTGCTGTCGCTGGTGTACCTCTCGGGCATCTACAGCTCGGCGAAAATCGGTTCCCTCGCCGACCGCCTCGGCCGCCGCCGTGTGCTGTGGGCCACCATCGTGCTGATGCTCGCCGGTATCGCCCTGACCCTGTTTACGCCGCTGTGGCTGGTGGTGCCGGGCATGCTGATCTTCACCTTCGGCTTCTTCGGCGCGCACTCGGTGGCCAGCAGCTGGATCGGCCGCCGCGCGGTGAAGGCCAAGGGGCAGGCGTCGTCGTTGTATCTGTTCTGCTATTACGCGGGATCGAGCGTGGCAGGGACGGCGGGCGGGTTCTTCTGGCATTACGCCGAGTGGAATGGGATTGGTGGGTTTATCGTGGCGTTGTTGATTGGGGCGTTGCTGGTGGCGTTGAAGTTGGCGAAGTTGCCGCCGTTGGGAAAAGTACAGAGCTGACACGGCACTGTTTTAAATGTGGGAGCGGGCTTGTGTGGGAGCGGGCTTGCTCGCGAATGCGGTGTGTCAGTCACAGATAATTTGACTGACCCACCGCCTTCGCGAGCAAGCCCGCTCCCACATTTGGATCTCCGTCTGACTGGGGAACTGTGGGAAACCTCCTGAAATATTGATCACTGCCCTGTCAGGCAGCAGAGTGTTCTACCCTCCCAACCTCCACCCCACCCGGTCGAACGCTATGAACTGGCATCGCCATCTTCTACTGCTCTGCACATTCCTCATCTCCCCGCTGGCCCTGGCCAGCACCGTCCTCGAAAACCCGCTATGGCGCATCGAACTCGACCCCGCAACCCTCGCCATCCGCGTCACGCCCAACGGCCAGGCGCCGGTGCAGGCCTCCAGCGGCGTTGCCGCGCGCGCCGTCAGTGAACTCGCGCAGGACACCCAACAAGCCAGTTGGCAGTGGGGCGCTTTTCGCGTGACGGCCAGCCTTGCGCAACGCGACCTGATGCTTGCCATCACCGCACGCGAACCGGGTGAATCACCCATCCTTCAACAACCCGCCAGCGCCCTAGGCAAGGGCTTGATCTGGCCATTGGCCGAAGGGCATTACGTGCCCACCGACAATGCCGTGTGGAAAGCCTTTCTGCTGGAGCAGGGCGACATCAACACCACCCAGGACCTCAGCCTGCCGTTGTGGGGCATGGACCACGGCGGCTTTACCTTGAACTGGTTGTTGACCAACCCCTACAACAACCGATTGCGTTGGCAGGCGGACCAGGGGTTGTCGGTAAGCCATGAATTCACCGCACTGGATCCCGCCGCGCCCATGACCCTGTTGCTGCATTTGGGCGATGCCGACCCCTTGGCAGGTGCCAAACGCTATCGCCAATGGCTGGTTGAGCAGGGCCGTTATGAGCCGCTTGCGGATAAGTTGCAGCAGACACCCGATGGCGGGAAATTGCTGGGGGCCAGCCACGTCTATCTGTGGGGCAATGATCTGTTGGCCCTGGATGATGTGCAGGACTGGCCGCTGCTGCTCAAGCGCCTGCGCACCCATGAACTCAAAGGTCTGCTGGACAAGGAATCGACGAAAGCCTTGGCACAGACCACGCAGCTCAATCGCTATGAACAGACGGTGTTGCTCCGTGGCCTCAACGCTGCGATCAACAAAAAAGCCCGGCAAAGCTGGCAGGTGGACGAGCCCGATATGACGCGCCTCGCTGCGCGCTATGGCGAGCTTCGCAACGAACTGGCCGTTGCGTTTGCCGGGGCGCTGCGCGACGGCCCGGGCACGTGGGGCAACCAGACGATCCAGGCATTGAGCCGTGCAGGTCTCCCACGCTTGCTGGTGACCCTGGGCGAAGGCTGGGAAGGCGGCCTGTGGCACCCCGAAGCGATTCGCGCCGGTGTCGATGCCGGGTTTTTGATGGCGCCCTACGACTCCTATGAGACGGCGTTATCGGCCACGGAAAATCCTGACTGGACCACCGCACACCTGGGCCGCAAGGCCCACCGTGACTGCGCGATCGTGCTCAAGAGCGGCCAGCTCAAGGCCGGCTTCCAGCAGTCCGGTCACTACACCGACCCGCGTTGCGTACGGCCCTTGCTCGAAGCCCGGGTGAAAGCCGTGCAGGCAAAGGCCGGCTTCAACGCCTGGTTCCTCGATGCCTACGCCACCAGCATGGTGTTCGACAGTTACCGTGATGGCGCCCGCATGACCCAGGCACAGAATGCCGAAGGCAATATCGACGCCTCCCGCTGGCTGAGTAGCGCACTCAAACTGCCCGCTGGCTCCGAAGACGGCAACGCGATCACCGCCCAGGGCATCCTGTTCGCCCATGGCATGCAGACGCCGGTGATTGGCTGGGGTGACCCGGCGATGACGAAGGACAAGCAATCACCCTATTACGTAGGCAACTGGTACCCACCGGAGCAACCTGCGGTGTTCTTCAAGCCGGTGCCGTTGAACGAGCCCTTTCGTACGATCCATTTCGAACCAAGCATGCGCTTGCCGTTGTACCAGGCGGTGTTCCATGGTTCGGTGATTACCACCCATCACTGGCTGTTCGACAGCCTCAAGCTGAGCAATGTGCGGGCCGAGAATGAGCTGATGCAACTGCTCTACAACGTGCCGCCGCTCTACCACCTGAGTGCTGCGACGGTTGAGCAGCGGTTGCCGCTGATGGCGCGCCAGGACCGGTTTTTCCGGCCGTTGCACCAGCGTTTGGCGACGCAGGCCATGACCGGGTTTCGCTGGTTGACGGCGGATCGGTTGGTGCAGGAAACCACGTTTGCGGATGGCACGCGGTTGGTGGCGAATTTTGCGGCGACCCCAAGAGAGGGTTATGCCGCGCACAGTGTTACGGCGTTGGTGGTGGGTGAGAAGCCGGTGGAGTATCAGGTCGATTAGCGGTGCCTTTGAGACCTTCGCGAGCAAGCCCGCTCCCACATTTGACCGAGTTCCAACTTTGGAATGCGTTCAAATGTGGGAGCGGGCTTGCTCGCGAAGACGTCAGACCAGACAGCGCTAAAGCTTGCGCCACACGCTGGCCAACCAAGGCTGCTGCTCCCGCGGCAACCCCGCCGGCCGGTAGTAATGCTCCAACTCCACAAACCCCGCCTCGACCAGCAATGTTTGCCACGCTTCGAGGTCGTGATACGACCCATACCGTGGCCCATTCCAACCCTCCTGGTTCTCACCCCGAGGGTTGGAGCTGAACAACACGCCGCCCGCCTTCAACGCCCCATGCAGTTGCTTGAGCACACGCGGCAGTTCCTGCTTGGGAATATGAAACAGCACCGCATTGGCAAAGATCCCGTCGAAGCGTTCAGCCGGCAGGTCCAGCTTGAGGAAGTCCTGCTGCAACACCTCGCAGCCGCTGTCTTCGCGCGCCATCTGCGCAAAGCGCTCCGAGCCGTCCAGGCCCACGGCGATATGCCCCATGCGCGTGAACGCCTGCAAGTCGCGCCCCGGGCCGCAGCCGAAATCCAGCACGGTAAACGGCGCCGTGCCCTGGATGTGGCGCAGCAGCGCGTCGATGTTCTGGCTCACATCGTGGTCGCGGGTGCCGGCACGGAAGTCCTCGGCCACCTTGTTGTAGTGGCCGAGGGTGGTGGCGGTGATCTGGTCGAGGTCGTCGGGCTTGAGTGACATAGCGGGCGATACCGAGTGCGGAGATGCCCCGACTATACCTCAGCGCTTGTTCAGCACCCGCGCCAACCGATCGCCGCCGAGCTGGATGAACGCCACCAGCACCACCAGCAGCACGATCACCGTCAGCATGATCTGCGTATCAAAGCGCTGATAGCCGTAGCGATAGGCAATGTCGCCCAGGCCACCGGCGCCAATCGCCCCGGCCATGGCCGAGGAGTTAATCATCGTCACCAGGGTGATGGTGAACCCGCCGACAATCCCCGGCAGCGCTTCCGGCAACAGCACGTGCCAGATGATGTGCCAGCGCCGGCAGCCCATGGCCTGGGCGGCTTCAATCAGGCCATGATCGACCTCGCGCAGGCTCACCTCGGCAATCCGCGCAAAGAACGGCGTGGCGGCGATGGTCAGCGGGACCACCGCCGCCCACACGCCGTAGGTGGTGCCGACGATCAGCCGGGTGAACGGGATCAGCGCCACCATCAGGATCAGGAACGGAATCGAACGGAACAGATTGACGAACGCCCCCAGCACGCGGTTCAACGCCGGTGCCTGGTAGATGCCGCCCTTGTCGCTGGTCACCAGGAACACCGCCAGCGGAATCCCCACCAGCAGCGCGATCAACGACGACACACCGACCATCAACAAGGTGTCGATGGCGCCCTGCAATAAACGATCAAACCACATAGCCCAGCACCTCTGCCTGTTGTGCCCAATTGCCGGCGCGCTGGCGCAATTCATCGGCGCTGTGGGACGCGCCACTCACCGCCAGCAGCAATTGCCCCAAGGCATGGCCCTGGATGCGTTCCACGCCGCCCTGCAGCAAGCGCACGCGCCCGCCGAGGGCGCTGAACAGCGCGGCCAGGTCGGGCTCGTCGGTGTCGCTGCCGGTGAAACGCAAGCGCAACACTACCGCCGCCTCGGCCGACGTCGAAGTGGCTTGCAAACGGCTTTGCAGTTCCTCCGGCAAGCCGTGTTGCAGGGGCGCCAGCAGGGTTTTGCTGACCTCATGTTGCGGGTCGCCAAACACCCGCCACACCGGGCCCTGCTCGACGATGTGGCCGTGTTCCAGCACCACCACGCGGTCGCAGATCTCGCGGATCACCGCCATCTCGTGGGTAATCAGCACGATGGTCAGGCCCAGGCGCCGGTTGATCTCGCGCAGCAGGCCGAGGATCGACTGGGTGGTCTCCGGGTCGAGGGCCGACGTGGCCTCGTCGCACAGCAAAATCTCGGGGTCGTGCACCAGCGAGCGGGCGATGCCCACGCGCTGTTTCTGTCCGCCGGACAGCTGCGCCGGATACGCCTTGTGCTTGTCCTGCAAGCCCACCAGTTCCAGCAACTCGCGCACCTTCTGCTCGCGTTGCGGCTTGGGCACGCCGGCGACTTTCAGCGGCAGCTCGACGTTCTGCCACACGGTCTTGGCCGACATCAGGTTGAAGTGCTGGAAGATCATGCCGATGCGCCGACGCAACGCCACCAGGCGGTCTTCGTCGAAGTCGCCGATGTCCACCTGATCGATCAGCACCCGCCCGCTGCTGGGTTGTTCCAGGCGGTTGATGGTGCGGATCAACGAGGACTTGCCGGCGCCGCTGCGGCCGATGATGCCGAACACTTCACCGCGCTGGATCGCCAGGTCAATGCCTTGCAGGGCATGCACCTTGCCGTCGTAGCTCTTGCCCAGGTTGATAAAACGCACATGGGCGCGGTTCAGGTCCGGGTGCAGTTCGGTCTGCTCGGCGTCCCTGGGCGGTGTGCCCAGGTCGCGCAGTTGGGAGTGGGCGGCGGTCATTTTTTCGCTTCCCAGCCGACTTGGTAGAGCTTGCCGAGGGATTTATCCAACGCGGCGCGCACCACAGGCGAGTGCTGGTAGATATCGACGAACTTGATAACCCGCGGGTCGGTGGTGCCCTTGGGCTGGGTGACGAACTGGATCACGTATTCCGGGTGGTCGAGGCCGTCGAACAGCAGCGCCGACTCGGCATCGAAGGTCTTGGACAGGCGGATATAGGCCGGGTAGCCCTGCACCAGGTCCGCATCGTCATAGGCGCGCACCAGTTGCACGGCTTCGACTTGCAGGATCTTGATCTTTTTCGGGTTGCTGACGATGTCTTCTTCAGTGGCCTTGTAACCCACGCCCGGCTTGAGGGTGATTAGCCCCGCCTTGGCCAGCAGCTGCAAGCCGCGCCCGCTGTTGATCGGGTCGTTGGCGATGGCCACGCTGGCGCCTTGGGGCAGGTCGTTGAGGCTTTTGAATTTTTTCGAGTAGAGGCCGACGTTGTTGATGATCCCCGGCGCGTACGGCACCAGGTCAAAACCGGCGGCAGCCTTGGCGTTTTCCAGGAACGGGATGTGCTGGAAGTAGTTCACGTCGATATCACCGGCGGCCAGGCTGACGTTGGGCGCGATCCAGTCGGTGAACTCCACCAGTTCGACTTTCAGGCCTTGCTTGCCGGCTTCGGCAACGGCGGCTTCCAGGGGAATGGCGAAGGCGGCGGTGGTGCCGACTTTCAGCGGCGCGTCGCTGGCGAACACCGCCGAGCTGAACAGGCCGAGGGCCAGGGCCAGTGCTTTGACTGGGTGGGAGAGCAGGGTTTTTTTCATAGTGGTTTTCCAGTCATAAGATTTAGGTCAGAACAATGCGGTCTACTGTGGGAGCTGGCTTGCCTGCGATAGCGGTCTGTCAGGCAACTCTTTTTTGCTGACCCACCGCTATCG
>NZ_JANLGL010000072.1:0-27650 GCF_024655625.1 Pseudomonas sp. 18.1.10 | reverse complement strand
TCAGTCAATACATCGGGTGACTGAACCACCGCATTCGCGAGCAAGCCCGCTCCCACATTTTTGATCTTCATCAACCTGTAGATAGCGTAGTCTCATGCGGCACGCCATTTCTCTCGCCCTGCGGAGCCCTGCCATGATTACCGTCCACCACCTCAACAACTCCCGCTCGCAACGCATCCTGTGGCTGCTCGAAGAGCTCGGCCTGCCGTACCAGATCAAGCGCTACCAGCGCGACCCGAAAACCAACCTCGCCCCGCCTGAGCTCAAGGCCATCCACCCGCTGGGCAAGTCCCCGGTGATTGAGGACGGCGGGCAGGTACTGATCGAGTCCGCAGCGATCATCGACTACCTGATCCGCCGCCATGGTGCAGGTCGACTGCAACCGGACCCGGCCACCGCGACTTATGACAAATACGTGCAGTGGCTGCACTTTGCCGAAGGCTCGGCCATGCTGCCGTTGATGCTCAACCTCTACGTCGGCCGCCTGGGTGAGGCGGGTGCGCCGTTGCATCCGCGGATCGAATCGGAAGTGGCCAATTACCTGGGCTACCTCAATGACGTGCTGGGTAAGTCGCCGTATCTGGTGGGGGATGAGTTGAGCGGTGCGGATATCCAGATGAGCTTTATCGGCGAAGTGGCCGGGGCCCAGGGTAAGTTGCCGGCCTATCCGAACCTGGCGGCGTGGGTGCAGAAGTTCCAGGCGCGCCCGGCTTATCGCAAGGCGGTCGAGCAGGGCGGCGAGTACGCATTCGCCAAATAAGGTGGCCCAGGGGGCATGCGTGCCCCCATTGCCTGCACGTCAGCGCACCACGTCAAACGCCGTGTATTCGTTCACATAATGCGTCTGGCTCGACGTCGATTCGAGGGTCAGGGCAACGCCCAGGTCTTCGATAAACACCCGTGAGGTCGTGTAGTCACCCTGGTCGCAGGCCAGTTTGATCGCCTCGCCGGTCAGCGCGGCAAACACCTGGCGTGCCGGAATGCGCGCGCCGACGGTGCAGGTCAAGGAGGTCTCGATGGGCTTATCGCTTGGCCGGGCGGGCAGGTTGACCATGCGCAATTGCGCCGTCAGCGTCTGGCCCGGCACCCAGCTGGCCGGCACCTTCAGCTCGGCTTCACGGGTTTGCAGCACCCGGCCATCGCCGACGCCGTTCATTTTCGATTTCAACTGGATCAGGTCGGCCTGAGTCAGGCGGTCCACGTTGAAGGTCTGGCCGTAGACCTCGTTCTTCATCAGCAAGCCACCCTCGGCCTTGAACGTGACCGACGTCGGCAGGTCTTTGCTGCCGTCGTTTTTCTTCGACAGGTAGGTGTAACTCAGGCTCTTGAATTTCGGTTGCAACAGCGGCGCGCCAAGCTGCTGGAGCACGTTGGCCGGCACCTCGACATCGCTGATATTCACCTCGGCCTGCGTGCGCGGGTAGTCCACCGGTGCGATGTCTGGCCGCAACCGCGCCAGCAGCCCGGCGTTGACGCCACCTTGTACCGAACAACTCACCCGCGCCTGCGTGCCCTGCTTGCCCTCCGGCTCGACGATCAGCACCCGCTCCACCTGGCGCATGCCCGGCGCCTTGCCCGGTTGGGGTTTGATGAACTGCCAGCCTTCGCCCACCTTGAGCTCGCTGCGGGTGTATTCCCGGTCGCCTTTTTGCAGCGCCCCGGGGTGTTCCAGCAGCGGCGCGAGGCGCTGGGCGACCTCGTCCACGCCGCCGTCGACAATAAAGCCCCAGTAATAAAACAGCCCCAACGGCCCGAGGTCGGTGACTTCGTCGCTGTAAGACAACAGCTTCAAACCGGCAATGGGCGGCGCGCTGACCGGCACCAGGTTGGCCTTGTGGTCGGTACGGTTTCTGACGGCGATCCAGGTGAAGTTTTTGTCCTGCTTGAGCGGCGCGTAGGCCTGCCAGGCGTCACGGTGAGTGTTCAGGCTGCTGAAGAAGCTGGCATCGCAGCGGGTGAAGGCCTTGAGCGTGTCGATCAGCGCGGCATCGGCGGCGTGGGCGAGGGTGGGCAGCAGCAGGGCGGTGGTTAGGGCAGCAGCGGCAAACGGCAACTTCATGGGGCGGGATTTCCGTATCAAAAAGGCGAGAGACAGGGCCGGGCATTATCCAGCAGTTGTGCAGCGGGCTCTAGTTGGCAGAGCGGGTCAGGCGCAGGCGCCAGTTGCCACCGTGCTGGGCTTGGCAGGCTTCTTCCGAGTCGAGTTGTACGCAACGCTTCAGCTGCACGGGCGGGATATCGGCGGCCAGCAGGGCGATGGCAGTGAGTTCGCGGATACGTGCGTCCACACCTGTGGCCAGGGCGTGATCCTTGTTCGCCCGCGTGTCGAAGACCCAGGTGATGACAAGGCTCTGGGGGAAGTCGGCGTAGTTGACGGTGTGGGTCAGCCAATCGAACCCCGGGATTTGCGCCTTGGCCGTTTCGCAGGCCTCGGTGAGTGCGGCGACCAGGCTGCGGTCTATACGGGCGCTGTCGCGTTTTGATAGGGCCACAAAAAGCTCCAGTTGAAAGCAAGGGCCGCAGGTTAGCAGGGTATGGGGGCCGTTTCAGCCGCGACGAATTTCCAATTAGTTGTAGAGATGCCTGCCTGGGCCATCAATACCCTGACCAGGAAGACATCGCTCGTACTTAGCGGATTGGATGAATATGAAGAACGTAAACATCTTGTTGGCAGCAGGCGCAATACCCTGGGTTCTAATGACCACCCAGGCATTCGGGTTTGGAGAGACGCACGATAAGGCGTGCCAGGACGCATGGTTCAAAAGCCAGGCCTACGCCACATGCTCCGGGTGGGGGTGGACGGAGCGGCAAGGCGATATGTGCACGCTTCGGCAAACCTGTGGCGATGGCGGCGGCCCAAAACCCGCGAAAACCAACGCATTGCCCAGCGTTTTTGAATACAGCCAGTCAACCCATGGCGACTATAGAGTGCCCATTGATAAGGTGCATGAATTGAACAATTGCGGCGGCGTACTGGTTGCGGGGAGCTGCCCGAAATAGCGCAGCGGCTGCACCGTGCCGTTCTCCATCATGGCGCCGGGCCGAACACCGCGAAGGGGCAGTCCGTCACCGAAGTTCCCCGGCAGAAGTCGCCTGCGCTCCAGTTCTCCCCGACGGCACGAGGGCGTACCGGGAAACGCTGAGACATCCGCAAAAACGCAAATTGCTCCGGCCCTTCGTAATCGCAGGCCACGAAGTAATATTCTGGCTGGCCCGGACCTGCCTGGCCCGTGCGGATAGCGGCCGATTCAAACTTCATCCCCTTGAGGTAGTGTTCTTCTGCAAAGGGGTTTTCGCCGCGCCATCCGCCGCCGGGTGCAATGGCGGAGTAGCTATAGCCTTGCGCCTCTTTGGTCTGATGGATGCTTCCTATGCCCGGGCACATGTTGGCGGCGGTGGGGGTATTGTCGCTGGGCGTGCAGGCGACCAGGCTCGCCAACACCGCTGGATAGAGCGCAACCCTGAAGGCTGAGGCGAGGGTGGGGGAGATCGAGCGAAAACCAAGCATGGCGCGTTCCTCGGTTGAAGGCACTTCACTCTGAGCGGCGGTGGCCTAGGCGGCTACTGTCATATCTGACAGTTCTATAGATGGATTCAGAATAACCATCGTGGCGCTGGCGCCTCACGCCTGCGGCCTTAGCGCGCTGATGATGAATGCATGCAGGCTGTTGACCGCCTTGGACCCCCGCGAGGCTCGGCTGCGTAGGATCGACACCTCCATAGGCTCGATGTTTCCCAGGCCGTGCTCACTGCCCAACACTTGCAGTGATGGCTGCACCGTACACTGGGTAATCGCGGCAATCGCCAGTCCCCCTTCAACGGCTGCCACCTGGCCCGCCAGGCTGGAACTGTTGTACACCACCTTGAACTGGCGACCCTGCTGGGCCAGCGAGTTCACCGCATAGCGCCGCGCCAGGCTGGCGCTTTCGTACACGGCGATAGGCACCGGGTCGCGCCGCCACAGTTCGAACTGCGGCGACCCCACCCACACCATCGGTTCATGGAATAGAAACGTGCCACTTTGCGGCGAGTCCCTGGACACCAGCGCCAGATCAAGCTCGCCGCTGCGCAACCGTGGGATGAGTGCGGTCGATTGTTCACAGGTCAGTTCGATCTCCACCCCCGCGTGGCGCGGCGCAAAGCGTTTGAGCAGTGGCGTGAGGTATTTGGCTGCGTAGTCCTCGGCCACGCCCAGGCGGATTCGCCCGGTCAGCGCCTCCCCATGGAACGCAGCCTGGGCCTCGGCGTGCAGCGCCAGCATGCGCCGGGCATAGCCCAGCAGCGTCTGGCCGTCATCGGTCAGTTGCAGGTGGCGCGGGCCACGGTTCAACAAGGGCCGCCCCAGCGCGGCCTCGAGTTTCTTCATCTGCATGCTCACGGCCGACTGCGACCGGTTGACCTCATGGGCCGCGCCCGACAGCGAACCGGCGTCCACCACGGCGACAAAACACTTGAGCCAATCAATCTGCAAATCGCTGGAAGGCATGACGCGGACCTCTATTCGTTAATCGAATGACTATGGTGTGAATTATGCGCTTTTCAGGGTAGCTGTTCCCTCGCAAAATGCAGGCCTCCATCAACCTCTGCCGGACCGGATCATGCCCTTCGAAACCTGGTTGCTGTACCTGATTACCTGCTGCGGCATCGCGGTCGTGCCGGGCCCCAACGCCTTGCTGGTGCTGACCCACGGCGCGATTCACGGGCGGCGCAGAACGCTGTTCACCATCAGCGGCGGCGTGCTGGGCTTTGCCCTGGTGCTGACGTTGTGCGCCTTGGGATTGGGCGCGCTGATCCAGGCTTCGGCCAGTTGGTTCACGGCCTTGAAGATTGGCGGCGGCCTGTATCTGGTGTGGCTGGGCTTCGGGCTGTGGCGAGCTGCCCCCGTCAGCCTGGAGATGGCCGGCATGCCAAGCCTGCGACGCTGGTCGCTGTTTCGCCAAGGGTTGGTGTCGGCCCTTTCGAATCCCAAGGCGCTGTTGTTGTTCACGGCCTTTATTCCGCCATTTCTCGACCCGCACAGGAACCTCATCGCGCAGACGGCGGCCATTGCGCTGACCTACGCCGTGGTGGAATTTTGCGTTGAATACCTGGTGGCCAGTGCAGCGCATCGCGTGCGGCCGTGGTTGGCGCGGACTGGGCGGCGGTTCAATAAGGTGTGTGGTGGGTTCTTTGTGGTGTTTGGGTTGGCGTTGCCTGTTCATAGCTGAGGGTAAGGCGTCCCTCGTAGGTTGCCATGCGAAAGATGGCATAATGCAATCAACTTTAAGCAAGCATAGGGAAATGAGCCTTGCTCTCTCGGATCAAGCGCGGCGCTGGCCACAGGACTGCACTGCACCTCTTGGCGGTACTGACACTCACCACACTCATCAGCGGCTGCCAAAGCAGTATGACCTTGGATGATCCTATTGCCAGCCTGCGCTGCTTGGGCTATCTCGACGACGTCTCAATGACGCGTCAGCAGGTCGACTACATCCGGGCCCGCAGCGACATCGGCGACGTGACATGCAAGACCTGGCTTGCCGGGATGTATGCAAACGGCTCCGGTGTAGACCAAGACATTCCCAAAGCCAAAGCGCTTTACCTCGAATTGGCCGGTGTTAGTGAGCAGGCTTACTATTTCCTTGGTGACATTGCCGAGAGTGGGGCCGACGGGCCGCCCGACTATGTGAAAGCCCGGCAGTTTTACCGACGGGCGATGGTTGGAAAGGGCAGCCCCCGTGCCGAAACCAGACTGGCCAAACTGATGGAAGACGGTAAAGGCGGCCCTCAAGATCTCGAAGGCGCCCTGGCGCTCTACCTGTACTCAACCAAGCCCAGTGAAGAAACCTGGGGCGGCATTCAGCGGGTGCGAGCCCGTGGCGTGACACTCACCGACGAGCAGGTACAACGCTATAACCAACTGTGGGTCGGTGGGACGAAGGGTAGGCTGAAACGCAAGATGTGGCGTGTTCAGGACAAACTCGCCGAGACCTTCAAGCCTAGACCGGCAGGCAATGAGACCACTGTGAAAATAGAGTACTTACAAGGTTCCATTGTGCCTCGGCTGTCCATCGTGAACAGTTCAGGCGACAGCGCGCTCGACCAGGCGGTGCTCCAGGGGCTGGCAGATTTCCGTTTTAAGGACGGGCCGATATTGCCTCAGGGCCGCGACACGTGGGCGGCGCTGGCCGATGTCAGCGTGGGTTCGCACCGATAACGGGGGCATGGCTGCCAACCCAGCGAAATATCTTCGGCTGGCAGCGCTCACCATCGAACGTCCGCCTGAATCACGCGGTCACAGCTTTGCTGATAACCGGCTAATAGCTCAACGCCAGCTCCCCGGAGCCCACCCATGAAAACCCTACGCACCGCCTTTCCGGCCGCCTTCCCCCGTGGATCTTCCCGCGACTCGGAAACCGCGCTGTCGGACATCGAGTTCCTGCACCGCATCAGCCTGGACCTGATCGGCGAGCAAGACCTCGAAGCCCTCTACGGCAAGATCGTCGATGCCGCCGTGTCCATCACCGGCTCGCAATTCGGCACCATGCAGCTGCTCTGCCCCCAAGGCCATCCCTCCGGCCATGGCGGCGAACTGCAACTGCTGTGCTCACGGGGCTTGCCGCCCGAGGCCGTAGGATTCTGGCAATGGGTGAGCCCAATGGCCTACAGCAGCTGCACCATGGCCCTGCAACTGGGCCAGCGCGCCATCATCCCCGACTTCGAAGAATGGGCCGACATCGCCGGCACCGAAGACCTGCTCGCCTTCCGCCGCGCCGGCATCCGTTCGGCCCAGACCACGCCCTTGCGCTCGCGCGACGGGCGCCTGCTCGGCATGATCTCCACCCACTGGAGCACGCCGCACCAACCGTCCGAACGCGACCTGCGCCTGCTCGACATCCTCGCCCGCCAAGCCGCCGACCTGCTGGAACGCACCATCGCCGACGAAGCCCTGCGCGACGCCGAAGCCCAACTGCGCGCCCTCAACGAAACCCTTGAACAACGCGTGGCCGAACGCACCGCCATGCTCATGCAGGCCGAAGAAAAACTGCGCCAGTCACAGAAAATGGAAGCCGTCGGCCAACTCACCGGCGGCCTGGCCCACGACTTCAACAACTTGCTCGCCGGCATCTCCGGCGCCCTCGAACTGATGAACCGCCGCATCAGCCAAGGCCGCCTCAGCGACGTCGACAAATACATGGTCGCCGCCCAAGGCTCGGCCAAACGCGCCGCCGTCCTCACCCAGCGCCTGCTCGCCTTCTCCCGCCGGCAAACCCTGGAACCGCGCGCCACCAACGTCAACACCTTGATGTACGGCATGGCCGAACTCATCCAACGCACCGCCGGCCCCGGCATCCAGATCGAAACCCTCGGCGCCGTTGACGCCTGGACCGCCTTCGTCGACGTCAGCCAACTGGAAAATGCCCTGCTCAACCTGTGCATCAACGCCCGCGACGCCATGCCCGAAGGCGGGCGCATCCAACTGCAAACCAGCAACCACTGGCTCGACGCCAACACCGCCCGCGCCCACGACCTTGCCGAAGGCCCCTACCTGCGCCTGAGCGTCAGCGACACCGGCACCGGCATGGCGCCAGACATCATGGCCCACGTGTTTGAACCCTTCTTCACCACCAAACCCATCGGCCAAGGCACCGGCTTGGGCTTGTCGATGATCTACGGCTTTGCCCAACAGTCGGGCGGGCAGGTGCACATCCAGTCCGCAGTGGGCGAGGGCACCTGCGTGTCCCTCTACCTCCCACGCCACCACGGCGCGGCGCCGGGGGATGAACTGACGCCGGGGCAGACCACGATCGAAGTCGCCCAACACGGCGAAACCGTATTGCTGGTGGACGACGAATCCACCGTGCGCATGTTGCTCGCCGATGTGCTCGGGGAATTGGGCTACACCGTGATCGAAGCGGCAGACAGCGCGGCAGGGCTGAAACTGCTGCGCTCGGATGTGCACATTGACCTGCTGGTGACGGACGTGGGCTTGCCGGGCGGGATGAATGGGCGGCAGATGGCGGAGGCGGGGGTGGAGCTAAGGCCGGGGTTGAAGACGTTGTTTATTACCGGGTATGCGGAGAATGCGGTGATGGGGTATGGGCAGTTGGGGGCGGGGATGGGGGTGTTGACGAAGCCGTTTGCGGTTGAGGTGTTGGGGGGGAGGGTTAGGGAGTTGTTGGGGAGGTAGCTACTGACGGGTTATTAAGATAATCATTGAGCACCGTTAGCGGCTATAGATGATTGCCAGCTATCGGTAAAATGAGGCCTTTGTGATTCCCGCTACCAAGCGATATCGTGTTTTACCGATAGATTGCACCGTGCAACCCCGAGTTGCTGAGCGCTATTTGACAATCTAATACGCATACGCATTGAAAATAGTCCACCTAGTCGAGATAATGGCATAGTGCTATGTGTGGTGTGGGCCGCTACCGCTACCAATTGGCTAGCCAATAAGCTCGGAAAACCAGTTTTATGCTGCGCTTTGCTGTCCTATTAATGATTTCTGAGTGGGGATTTTACGCTCATAAGTGTTATGTCGATGGCCGCGCATTATGCACGCACGATCACGGATGTTAAATTTTATAGATAAGGGTATTCAATGAGTTCTGCTATTACACCTCAACTCGTGCAGCGTGTTTTTGAATTGTATCTAGAAAACAAATTAGTTGTTAATCGCAGATATCAGCGAAAATTAGTGTGGGCTATCGAAGAAAAAGAAAAATTTATCGATTCGCTAACCAATGGGTACCCTATCCCTATGATATTAACTTCAAAGCAAGAGGGGGCAGGGGGGGATAGTGGCACGCTGGAAATACTTGATGGTCTTCAGCGGTTAAATGCAATAACCTCTTTTATTGAATGTGACTTTTCTCTTGGTGGAAAATTTTTTGATCTGGAAACAACTTCGCTAACTAAAAATCTTAAAGATAACGGAAGACTGGAACAAAAAAAGCCAATATTGGACGCTAAAGTTTGTTCGGTAATTTTAAACTATCAGATTCCATTTTTAACAACCCACATAAACACTCCGTCCTTTATTGATGAAACGTTTAGACGGATAAATACTGGCGGAAGAAGGCTGTCGATGCAGGATGTAAGGCAGGCAGGCTCTTTAGGTATAGTTCCAGAAACTATTAATAAAATATCTAACTATGTGAGAAAGGATTCTTCTCGGACTGATATTGTCACGCTGCGCAATATGAAAAATATTAGTATCGGTGACGATAGGCTGAATTATGGGATAAATATTAAAGATATTTTCTGGGTCAAAAGTGAAATCATCAGAAGGGAGGATATACGCGAATCTAGAGATGAGGAGTTGATTGCCCATTTATTAAGCTATGTTTCAGTTCCAAAGGAGTGTCATACCACTTCTGATTATCTAAACAAAGTATATGACTCATCTACGAAAGAGCATCAGGCTTTAGCGGGCACATTGGAAAAATATAATGAAGACTTCATTATAAAGTCGTTCAATTTTATTTTTGATGAGTTAAATAAAGTATTTAGAGAAGATAGGGGAAGCTTTTCAAATACAATATTCACAAGCCAAAAACAAAAATCTTCAAGATGTTTCCAAGTTATTTTTTTGTCAATGTATGAGCTAATTATAAATGAAAATATGGCCGTAAATAATTACAAGGATTTGCACGGGTCTCTAAAAGGAATATATGAAAAGCATTATAGTTCTATTATGTCAAATAATCGCAAATGGCATAATGAGGAGAGGACAAGTTTGATTGAGGCTACCAAAGGCATAATTAGTAAGCATTTTGTGAAGTCGAAAGATAATAAGTTTGAGCCGGGTAATTGGATTAGAAATATAGAAAATATAATCAATGAGTCCAAGACAGAGCAGCAGTCCTATGATTTTAAAATGGGGTTGATAGTTTTGTCGAATAACAAAAAAGAATTGAATTTTGAACTTATTGATAAAATTCTTAAGACTCTAGTTGCTATGACGAATAGTATTACTGGTGAGTGTACCGTAATTGTTGGGGTCGCTGAAAGCGAAGCTGATGCCAAAGCTCATGAGTTAAAGTTTGGTAGGAGTTTTATTAAATATTCCAGTAAGTTTATTGTGGGGATTGACAGTGAGGCGGAGTATGTCTATAAAGGGATTGATCAGTATCTGAAGATAGTTAAAGATTACATCGGGAAAAGCAAGCTGGTGTCAGATGAGTTTAGGTTGAGAGTATTGAATAAGCTTTCGAATTTTACATACAAGGAAAAGGAAATACTTATTTTTAGGGCTGAGCGAGGAACTGCTCCCGAGGCATATGGTAACGAATATTTTGAGCGGCATTTGTCTCACAATGCCGAAGTGAAACCAGGTGCAGCTATGAATGATTTATTCAAGCGGTTTATGGTGTGACCTTTTAGGTCGTTTTCCTGATATTTCCGTGTAAAGGCGCCCACGTGTGGGCGCTATTTTTAATGAAGTAAGATTTATTTAGTGTGCGGAGTTTGCGTGAAAAAGACGGGACGAAAAAAACGGGACGGATTTATTTTATAAAAGTCAGTCCGTCCCCTTTTCTCATACTACGACCCAACGATCAGGCTGGGTCGCGCTCTGGATGGCTAGTGATCAGCTAGTGCAGGGTGCTTCACGGTCTAGAAGCTCGGCTGTCATTAGCACACCTAACTCACTCAATTGGTGAATTGCTAGCGCGATGTCACGGTGTTTTCCGTTCAAATCTTCGGATAGATCAAGCAACAGAGTGCTGACTGACGTGAAGGTCTCATAACTGTTGATGATGAGCGTTTCGTTGCTGGTGTCGGGAGCGACGGTGAAAAGCGTGGTTGAATCGTTAACCATCGTTAAGTTCCTTACCTGATGCCACCACCCCATCGCTACTAAACAAAAGGGAGGCAGCTGTACGCAGGTTAGTAGACCGGTGGAACCTAACAAAACCGGCGCGCCCGAGGGCGCCCTGCGCACAGCCACCATCAAGCACAGACGGTAAGGTCTGACAGACGAAGCTCATGCACTTGTTAGGTTAACCGTGGGCTACTAAACCCGATCACCGAGAAATTCAGCGACCGCGCAACCTTAGATTCGACCACCCCAGCACACAAGCCGGCGGATTCTGACGCAGGCGTAGGCAACGGAGCAAGGTGCCGGATGGCTTTGGGATTTATCCCTGCGTCAACTGCGCAAATGTTTGGTGCTGCGACTGAGTTTTTGCGCCATTGCTGTAGGTATTGATCGGGTTTCCTGTAGCCCCTTTCTGAAATTCAATCCCGCCTCCCAATCCCCGCCCAATCAGAAAACGCCGCTTTTATATTCCGACCTCTTCGTTATCTCGAGGTTGGAATTGCGCCATGTTAAAGACCCATATCAACCCGCGACTCAGCGACCACGCGAGCCTCAAGGCCAGGTACCTCAGCGGGGCATCGCCGATGGCCGTGCGCAAGTTCGATGCGCTGAACGCGCACCTGCCCCGGTTTTTTGTCGACGCCGGCCACATGATCATCGTGCCGAGCAACACAACCCTGGAAAGCACCGCCGAAGAGGCTTGGATGATGCGGGAAGCGCAAAGGATCAGCCGTGCGCTGGAGCTTGACCCGTACGTAACGGAGATCACCGCCGGTGAATACGATTTGCTGCAAAGCGTATTGGGTTACACCTCCCTGGGCATCGGCAGTGCGGCGTCTGCCTGGAGTACACATCTCAAAGACGTGCGCCACACCATGGAGCAGATTCAGCAGGCTTATGCGCGGTACAAAAGTGGCGGAGTGGACCGGGAGACGTTTTTTCGGCAGCGCGAAGTGTTGTTGAAACAGTTGAATAACCAGCTGCAGGGCGCGGCGCGGTTGGGCACGGGGTTGCGCGGTGGGAGTTCGTTGAAGTGGATTCTGGGGATCTCTACCAAGCGTTTTTTGGATAAAGGGGAGATCAGGGGTTATGCGGAGCGTCTTGAGCGTATGGCGGGCGTGGCGCGGCATTTGCGCAAGGGGACTTATATCGGGTTGGCGTTGGATATGACGGTGGCGGGGTTGGAGGTGAAGGAGGCGTGTACGTTGGGGCGGGAGGCGCAGTGTCGGAAGGCGCAGTTCGTGGAAAGCGGGAAGTTGGTGGGCGGCGTCGCAGGGGCATACGGCGGGGGAATGGCCGGAGCGAAGATTGGGCCAGCGTTGTGTCGTTTGTTTCTGGGCATCGCGACAAAGGGGGCAGGGGGACTGTATTGCAGTGTCTTGGGCGGCGCTGCCGGCGGTTATTCGGCCGGGAAAGGTCTGGGTGTTGTTGGCGCCGAACTGGGTGAAGAACTGTATTTAGGTGTTGATCTATGGATATAGCCGGCTATAGGTTCATCACCTGGCTCGTGGGCGTTGAGTCACTCGTTGGTGTGGCGTTGCTGCTGTACACGCACTATTTCAAGCTTGAAATGCTGGAAAAGTATTTTGAGAACAATGAAATTGTTCAACTGAACAAGCAACGTTGGCCGGGCAATCGGCCGATGGATAAAGCACTGCGCATGGGGCAGATTTCCTGCTTTTTGACGTTTCCAAAAAGTTATATCCGGCTAGGCGATGTGAGCGAAAAGGAGGTTGCGTCAGTTCCGCTCTCTCTCAAGCGCTGGGTGATATGGCCGGAGCTTTTTTGGCTTCAAATATTTATGTGGATGGGGATTCGTTACGTTCTATACGCGCTGTAAAAACAACCGTGCCACTTACAGTGGCACGGCTGATAACCCAGCTAACCGCAAAAACCTAAACCGTCACCACAATCTTGCCGATCTGCTGATTCGCCTCCAAAAACCGATGCGCCTCCTGCACCTCATCCAACCCAAACGTCTTGGCAATCACCGGCGCCAACGCCCCGGAAGCCAACCCATCCACAATAAACGCCTTGGCCCGTGCTAACACCACCGGGTCCGCCACAATCTCCGCGTACAAATACCCCTTCAACGTCAAACATTTGCCCAGCACGGTAAACAACGGAAACGGCGTCGGCTCCGAACTCAACGCGCCGTACTCCAGCAAAATCCCGCCCTGGGCCATGCTCCGGGTGAGTGCCTCAAAGCCCGGCCCGCCAATCGGGTCGAACACCACGCGGGCGCCTTGGCCGTTGGTGAGTGCCATCACGCGTTCCACCAGGTCTTCTTCATCGCTGACGATCACGTGCGCGGCGCCCGCTTCCAGCAACGCCTGTTTTTTCGCACGGGTGCGGGTCACGGCGATGGCGGTGGCGCCGACGCTGCGGGCGATCTGGAAGGCGGCGAGGCCGACGCTGCTGGAGGCGGCGGTGATCAGCACGACGTCGCCTTGGGTCAGCTTGGCCTGTTCCACCAGGGCGCCCCAGGCGGTGACGTATTGCATCCACGACGCGGCGGCTTGGACGAAGCTGAGGTTCTGCGGGTGTTTGACGGTGAGATGGGCGGGCACATTGGCCACTTCGCCATAGGTGCCCCAGCGTGCGATGTCCAGGGGCGGGATGACGCTGACGGCATCGCCCACCTGGAAGTCGCGGACGTCGGCGCCGATTGCGCTCACCACGCCCGCCGCTTCATAGCCCAGGCGGCTGGGGAATTCGGCTTCTTGCAGGTAGGCGTGGTTGCGGAACATCACTTCGGCGCGGTTGAGGCCGAAGGCCTTGACCTGGATTTGCACTTCATCGGCCGCCGGCGCCGGGACGTCGATGTTTTCCAGTTGCAAGACGCTTGCGTCGCCGTAGGCGTGAATCCTGACAATGCGGGCCATGGGGTTGATCCTCGATGTTTATCAATGTGGCGTTCAATTTAGGCGTGGGACGGCGCGGAATAAAGGCCTAGGATGGCGCAACACTAGAAACAATGGGTTTCCAATGGATCGTCTTACCTTGATGGCCACGTTCGTCAAAGCCGTGGAGCTGGGCTCGTTCAGTGCGGTGGCGGATGAGCTGAACCTGTCGCCACAACTGATCGGCAAGCAGGTGAAGATGCTGGAGCAGCACTTGGGTGTGTCGCTGCTGCACCGCACCACGCGCAAGCAGAGCCTGACCGACTTCGGTCGCACCTTCTACCCGCGCGCCAAGCTGATCCTGGCAGACATGGACGCCGCCGAAGAAATGGCCGCCGTGACCCGTGGCGTGCCCAGCGGGCGCTTGCGCATCAACGCGCCGGTGACGTTTGGCGTGAGTTCGTTGGCCCCGCGTTTGCTGGAGTACATGGTCAAGTTTCCCCAGGTGGCGGTGGACCTGACCTTGTCCAACGAGCTGGTGGATCTGGTGGAGGATGGCTACGACGTGGTGTTCCGCATCGGCGAATTGGCCGACAGCGGCTTGAAGGCCTTGCCCCTCAAGCCCTATCAGATGGTGCTCTGCGCGGCGCCGGCCTACTTGGCCCGTCGCCCGGCGATCAGCAGCCCTTGGGATTTGCAGGAGCATGAATGCCTGGCGTTTGCCTATTCGGACGGGCGTTCACACCTGCACTTCGAAGGCCCGCAGGGGCGGGTGGAGGTGCCGATTACAAGCCGTTTGACGATTAATCAGGGTGACCCGCTGCTGTCGGCGGCGGTGGCGGGCTTGGGCGTGGTGTTACTGCCCCAGGAACTGGTGCATGACGCGCTGCGCAAAGGCACGCTGCTGGCATTGCTGCCGGGTTACACCGTGCCGGCCTCGCCGATGAACCTGCTGTATGCGGCGGATCGTCGGGTGACGCCGAAGGTACGCAGCTTTGTCGATTTTGTGAAAGGTGCGTTTGGCCGGGATCTCATGAAAACAGCCCCTTGAGGCCTATATCGGTCTACCATGCCACCCCCGGCAGTGGTTCCACGCGCTACCGATCCTTCTTTTATAGGTACTGCCCATGTCCATCGACCAAATCAGCCTGCCCAAAGGCGTCGGCCCGCACGCCAGCAAGCTGCTGGACGCCATCACCGGCGCTTCCACCCACGAAGAACTCAACCGCGCTGGCGGCAAGGCCGAAGGGTTTGTGCTCGGCCTGGAATCGACCAAGGCCATCAAAAGCCAGATCGCCGAGGCGTTGTACGTGGCGTATGACGATGCGGCGGCACATCGGGCCAGTGAGTTGAAGGGCTAAATCACCCACCTCTGTGGCGAGGGAGCTTGCTCCCGCTGGGCTGCGCAGCAGCCCCAAAACCTGCCAGCGCGCAGAGTCAGGTAAAACTCAGTGGCCGAAGGGGGCGCTTCGCACCCCAGCGGGAGCAAGCTCCCTCGCCACAGGGGAAGCTGCGGCGTCTTACCGTAACGAAAACTTCCACGCGGTGGTGTAGCGTCGCAGGGTCCAACACATACAGTGTCCAAGGAGTACACATGACATTGACCGTCAAAACCCTGCTCGACCTGGCCATGGCCAACCCCGTCAACGCCGAGATCACTGCGCGTCTGCCAGCTCTCGGCCTGGACCAGTGCTTTCTCACCGCAGGCTGCCTGTTCCAGGCGGTGTGGAATCATCAGTCGAACCTGCCTGCCGCTCAGGGCGTAAAGGACTACGACGTTTTCTATTTCGACACAGACCTGTCCTACGAAGCCGAGGACGCCGTGATTCGTGCGGCAGAGCAGTTGTTTCAAGATCTGGGCGTCAACGTGGAAGTGAAGAATCAGGCGCGGGTGCATCTTTGGTATGGCCAGCGATTTGGCCGGCCGTATCCACAATTGCTCACGGCAAAAGACGGGATTGATCGCTACCTGGTGGCGGGCACCTGCATCGGCCTGGAAGTGGCGACGGGCGAGGTGTATGCGCCGTATGGCTTGGCGGATGTGGAGCAGGGTGTGCTGCGGATCAATCCGTTGCACCCGGAGCCGGAATTGTTTGTGCGCAAGGCCAGGAGTTATCAGGAGCGGTGGCCCTGGCTCAGGATTGTGGGGGCCACTTAGCATTGAGGCGATGCGGATAGGGCGGGGCGGCAGGTGGTGCGCGGCGATCCCTTCGTAGCCTCGCTAAAGCTCGACAACTCCCACATTTTGATGTGTGAACGCCGTTGAATGTGGGAGCTGGCTTGCCTGCGATGACGCCAGCCCAGTCACCCCCACAACCTGCCTCCCGGCCCAATCGGCAATGAACTTTTACCCGCCTACCACACGTCCAAGTTGAAACGCCCAGCCAAGGACCGACCATGACCTTCTTCATCTTCCTGCTCGCCTGCGCCGCCGCCGCCAGCACCGGCATGCTGTTCAAACCCGGCGCCTGGTACGCATCCCTCGTCAAACCCAGCTTCACCCCGCCCAACTGGCTGTTCCCGGTGGCGTGGACGCTGATCTACCTGTTGCTGGCCTGGGCCGGTTACCGCCTCAGCCTGATCCCGGACAGCCAAGTGGTGCTGGCGCTGTGGGCGGCGCAGATTGCGTTGAACACGTTGTGGACGCCGGTGTTCTTCGGCGCCCATCGCATCCTCGCGGGGATGGTGATTCTGGCGGTGCTGTGGCTGACCGTGGCGACGATGGTGGTGTTGGCGGTGCGCCTGGATTTGATCACCGGGTTGATCCTGTTCCCGTACCTGGCGTGGCTGTGTGTGGCGGCGGCGTTGAATTTCTCCATTTTGCGCAATAACCGCTGATGGCACACCACCTCTGGCCCGCCAGCGCAACCGAACTGGCGGAGATGCGCCGCTTCAACAAGAAGCTCGCCTGGTTGCCGCGGTTCAAGATCCGCAATCGCTTCACGCCGCGTGTGATCCAGGCGTTGCTACGTGCCGGTCAACGGTTAAAACGCGCCCCTGCGGCTGAAACCCGGTACGCAGGCTCGGTGCCGGTGCGCATCCTGCGCCCCAGCGGCAAACCCAAGGGCGTGGTGCTGGATATCCACGGCGGCGGCTGGGTGATCGGCAATGCGCAGATGGATGACGACCTCAACCTGGGCATGGTCAACGCCTGCGACGTGGCGGTGGTGTCGGTGGATTATCGACTGGCGGTCGATACGCCGGTGCAAGGCGTGATGGAGGATTGCCTCACGGCCGCGCGTTGGTTGCTGAGCGCCGATGAATTTGCGGGCTTGCCGGTAATCATCGTCGGCGAATCGGCCGGCGGGCACCTGGCGGCGGCGACGTTGCTGGCGTTGAAGCAATGGCCGGAATTGCTCGCGCGGGTCAGCGGCGCGCTGTTGTATTACGGCGTCTATGACCTCTCTGGCACACCCAGCGTACGCGCCGCAGGCCCCGACACGTTGCTGCTGGACGGGCCCGGCATGGTCGAAGCGCTGCGCCTGCTCACGCCGGGGTTGAGTGACGACGAGCGTCGGCAGCCGCCGTTGTCGCCGCTGTATGGCGACTTCACCGGGTTGCCACCGGCGTTGATGTTTGTCGGGGAGTTGGACCCGCTCAAGGACGACACGCTGCTGATCGCTGAGCGATGGCCGGGCGCGCAGGTGCACTTGGTGCCGGAGGCGGCCCATGGGTTTATCCATTTTCCGGTGGGGATGGCGGGCAAGGTGTTGGCTTATGGTCGCCAGTGGATCGTGGACAAGATGTCCCTTGAAGACCCTCTCGGCATCCGGCCGGTGGCTGCGGATGATGTTTCACAGGTGCTGGCCTTTGCACAACAGGCCCGCGCCGAGATGTTTCCCAAGCTCAGCGATGCCGGTGTGCCGAATGATCTGGCGCAATTTGAGGCGACCTACCTTCAAGGTGACGGGCGCTTTCTGATCGCCTGTCATGACGGTCAAATCGTTGCTGCCATTGGTTACCTGCCGTATGACAACCGCTTCCCCCAGCTCAATTACCAGGGCCGCAAGACGGTGGAAGTGGTGCGCTTGTTTGTGCTGCCGGCGTTTCGCCGCTTTGGCTTGGCGGCGGCGTTGTATCGCGCACTGGAGGCAACGGCGCAAGCGGAGGGGGTGGAGGTGATGTACCTGCATACCCACCCGTTTTTGCCGGGGGCGATTGATTTTTGGCTTCGGCAGGGGTTTGAAGTGGTTGATGTCGAGGCTGACCCGGTGTGGCAGACAACCCATATGCAGCGAACACCGCAGATCTAATGTGTGTGGCTTGCCTGCGATGGCGGTCCGTCAGTCAAAGAGATGCAGGCTGACCCACCGCTATCGCAGGCAAGCCAGCTCCCACAGGTGATTTGTGGTGTTTGGGTGTTCGTGTACAAGCCTTTAGTTCGAGCGCAGCCGCAAGATCTGCGCCCCATCAAACGGGTCCGTCAGGTAATGCGCCTGCACCCCGAACGTCTCCTGCAACCGCTGCGGCGTCAGCACGTCCAGCGGCTTGCCCAGCGCCACCAACCGCCCGCGATCCAGCACGGCCAAGCGATCACAGGTCAGTGCCTGGTTCAGGTCATGCAGCGCAATCAGCGTCGTCACCGGCAGCGCCTGCACGCCTTTCAAGATCGCCAGCTGATGCTGGATATCCAGGTGGTTGGTCGGTTCATCCAGCAACAGAATCTGCGGCCGCTGCGCCAGGGCGCGGGCGATGTGTACGCGTTGGCGTTCGCCGCCGGAGAGGCTGCGCCACGCGCGTTGGCTCAGGTGGGTGGCGTCCACGTCGTGCAGGGCCTGGCGCACGATGCTGTCGTCGTCAGCGGACCACGGGCTCAGCGCCGACAGCCACGGCGTGCGGCCCAGGGCCACGGCGTCGAATACGCGGATGGCGTCGTCGGTGTCGGCTTGTTGTTCGACCACCGCCAGTTGCTGCGCAATCACGCGGCGGGATAACTGCCCCAGGCGCTGGCCGCCCAGCCACACCTCACCAGACGCCGGTGCACGCAACCCGGCCAGCAGCTTGAGCAAGGTGGATTTGCCGGAGCCGTTCGGCCCGACAATGCCGAGGGTTTCCCCCTGTGCTACGTCCAGGTGAATATCGCGCAGCAACTCGGCGTCGCGCACCTTGAAGCCCAGGCTACGGCAGCTGAGCACGCTCATCGTGCGTTCCTCCGGCCAATCAGGATCAGCGCAAACACCGGCGCGCCGACCAGTGCCGTGACCACGCCGACGGGAATCACCTGGCCCTTTATCAAGCTGCGCGACAGCACATCCGCTGCAATCAAGAACAGCGCACCGCCCAGCGCACTGGCCGGCAGCAAGCGCGAATGCCCTGTGCCCAGCAGCAGGCGCACGGCGTGGGGAATCACCAGCCCGACAAAGCCGATGGAGCCGACAATCGACACCATCACCGCCGTCACCAGCGCTGCACAGCCCACCAGCACAAACTGCACGCGCCGCACCGGGATGCCGAGGGACGCCGCCGAGTCGCTGCCAAAGGTGAACGCATCCAGCGCGCGGCGATGCCACAGGCACACCGCCAAGCCCACGAGCGCCACCGGCACCGCCAGCCACACCGAGGGCCAGCGCACCCCGCTGAGGTTGCCCAGCAACCAGAACATGATGCCGCGCGCCTGTTCGGAACTGGCGGATTTGGTGATGAGGAAGGCGGTCAGCGCATTGAACAGCTGTGAGCCGGCAATGCCCGCGAGGATGATCTGCCCGGTGCCGCTGGACGAACCGCTGGCCCGCGCCAGCAAAATCACCAGGGCGAACGCGGCCATCGCACCGACAAATGCGCCCGCCGACAACGAAATCAACCCACCGCCCACGCCGATCAACGCCACCAACACCGCACCAGTCGAGGCGCCGGCGCTGATGCCCAGCAGGTACGGGTCGGCCAATGGGTTGCGCAGCAGCGACTGCAGGATCACCCCACAGGTCGCCAGCCCGGCACCGCATGCGGCGGCGACCAGGGCGCGGGTCAGGCGGTAGTTCCACACCACGCCTTCATCGATGGGGTCCAGCACGTAGCCGGCGCCCCACAGTTTATTGGCCAGCACCTGGAGCACGACCTGCGGCGAGATGGCGGTTTCGCCGATGGCCACGCCGGCGAGTACGGCGGCCAGGAGCAGGGCCAGGGCGAGGAGGGCGCGGATCATTGCGGCAGGTCGTAGCCGTCGATGGCCGTGGCCAGTTGTTCAAGGCCATCGAACATGCGGATGCTGGCCTGCAACGCCAGGGCGTCGAGGATGATGATGCGGTTGTGTTTCACCGCGTCCATATTGCGCGTGACCGGGTCGCTGCGCAGGAAGGCGAGTTTCTTCTCGTGGTCGTCGGCGGGGTAGCGGCGGCGGTCCATGCGCGCGATGACGAGGAAGGTCGGGTTGGCCTTGGCGATGGTTTCCCAGCCGACGGCGGGCCATTCTTCATCGGACTGCACCACGTTGTGCAAACCGAGGGTTTGCAGCATGAATTCGGGGATGCCCTTGTGGCCGGCCACGTAGGGATCGCTGGCCATCTCGGCGCTGGAGAACCACACCAGCGCGCTGGCCTGCTTGAGGCCTTTGCTCTGCACGGTGGCGACGGACTTGGCCAGGCGTGCCTTGAGTTCGTCGTTCAGTTGTTGGCCGCGATCCTGCACGTCGAAAATCGCCGCCAACTGGCTGATGCTTTTATAGATGGTGTCGATGCTAAACGGCTCCAGCCGCGTGCCGTCGGCGCCCACCAGGTTGTCTTTGCCTTCGCAGTCGGAAGGCAGCAGGTAGGTAGGGATTTTCAGCTCATGGAATTGCTCGCGGGTGCCCACCACGCCTTGCGCGCCGACCACCCATTCCAGCTCGGCGGCCACCAGTTGCGGGCGCTTGGCGATCACCGCTTCGAAGCTCGGCTCGTTATTGGCCAGGCGCTCGATGCCGTCGTTCAGGGTCTTGAACTGCGGCAGTACGTTGTTGAACCACAGCGACGTGCCGACCACTTTCTCGCCCACGCCCAAGGCGTAGAGCATCTCGGTGGCGGCCTGGCCGATGGTCACGCTGCGCGTCGGGGCTTGTTGGAAGTTGAGGGTGCTGCCGCAGTTTTCCAGCGTCAGCGGATAGTGGGTCGGCGCGGCGTGGGCCAGGGCACAGAAGCCCAGGCCGGTAAGCAGGGCGGTAACGCGTGGCAGCATGGGGCAATCTCCGTTGGGACCGTACAGTGGACTGGGGAGGTACGGTAGTGGAAATACACCCACGGATACGGCCGCCGGGGCCGCGCAAGGATGTCCTTCCCGGACACCCCGCCGGTTGGTGATAACGCTGGGCCGGCAGGTCTCCTGACTTGTGCGTCATCGCCTCGCTCCGGCCTTCCCGGACAGTGTCCAGTGGCAGTGGGGAGCAGGCTCGGCACCTACAGTTGCGGGGGCAGTTCCGATTGGCGCGATGGGGCGCGCTTGGGATTCCCTGTTAGTCCCCTTCGGGAACCGGCGCGCCATGGTAGTCGATCGGGCTGCGAAGGGGGAGTTGCAACGGGGAAATCGCAGAACAAATGCGATACCTGTAGGAACTGGTTCATGTGGGAGCTGTCGAGCGCCAGCGAGGCTGCGAAGGCGGCGGCACTGATGGTAGAGATGTTGCCTGGGTTATTTACGATCCAGCCACACGGTCTGCGCATTGCAGAATTCCCGCACGCCGAAGTGCGACAGCTCACGGCCAAAGCCACTTTTCTTGATCCCGCCAAACGCGACCCGAGGGTCGGAGACGCTGAACGAGTTGACGAAGATCCCACCAGTTTCCAGTCGGTTGGCGATATCGCGGGCTTTCGCCGCATCGGTGGTGAAGATGCTGGCCGTGAGGCCGAACTCGCTGTCATTCGCCAGTGCCACGGCGTGGTCGGCGTCGCGGGCGGTGATGATCGAGGCGACGGGGCCGAACAGTTCCTGTTTGAACGAGGTCATCTGGTCGGTGACGTCTGTCAGTACGGTGGGCTCGTAGTAGTTGCCTGCGCCGGCGACTTTATGGCCGCCCAGCAATAGGGTCGCGCCTTCTTCCAGGGTGGCCTGGACCTGGCCGTGCAGCTCGTCGCGCAGGTCGAAGCGGGCCATCGGGCCGATGTAGGTCGCGGTCGAGGTTGGGTCGCCCATCACCAGGGCACGGCTGGCCTCAAGGAACTTGGCGGTGAACGCGTCCACCACACCGGTCTCGACAATCAGGCGCTTGGCGGCGGCACAGACTTGGCCGCTGTTCTGGAAGCGGCCGATCAGCGCAGCTTGCACCGCGGCGTCGAGGTCGGCGTCGTTGAGCACGATGAACGGGTCGGAGCCGCCCAGTTCCAGCACGCACTTTTTCAGCGCCGCGCCGGCCTGGGAGCCGATGGCGATACCGGCGCGTACGCTGCCGGTGAGGGTGACGGCGGCGATGCGTGGGTCGGCGATGGCCTTGGATACGCCGTCCGGGGTCACGTTGAGCACTTCGAACAGGCCATCGGCAAAGCCGGCCTTTTTGAACGCTTGCTGGATCAGGTAAGCGCTGCCCATCACGTTCGGTGCGTGTTTGAGCACGTAGGTGTTGCCGGCGAGCATCGTCGGCACGGCGCCGCGCAGCACTTGCCAGACCGGGAAGTTCCACGGCATCACGGCGAGGATCGGGCCCAGCGGGCGGTATTCGATATGGGCGCTGCCGTTGTCCACCCGGGTCGGTTCCGGCGCGAGCATGGCCGGGCCTTGGGCGGCGTACCACTCGCTGAGCTGGGCGCATTTTTCGATTTCGGCGCGGGCCTGGGCGATGGGTTTGCCCATTTCCAGGGTGATCATCTGCGCCATGTCTTCGGCTTGTTCGCGCAGGGCGGCGGCCAGGGCCAGCAACCGCTCGACGCGCTGGCTGACCGGCTGGCTGCTCCAGCTGCGGAAGGCGGCGGTGGAACGGTCGAGGGCGGCGTCCAGTTGCGACTCGGACTCGTACGGGTAGCTGCCGACTGTTTCGCCGTTGGCCGGGTTGATCGAGAGGGCGTGGGTGGTCGCGTTCATGGCACCGTCCTGCTGAATGAGTAAGTGGGGTTCAGCCTACGGGGCTGGCTCTTTTCTGGAAACTGAATAATATTAAGCAATACGTTCACGATTGGAGAATGACTTGGACCTGGTGCAGCTGGAAATCTTCAAGGCCGTTGCCGAGCAAGGCAGCATCAGCGCCGCCGCGCAGTTGATTCATCGGGTGCCGTCGAACCTGACCACCCGTATCAAGCAACTGGAGCAGGACCTGGGCGTGGAGTTGTTTATCCGCGAGAAGAGCCGCCTGCGCCTGTCGCCGGCGGGCTGGAACTTCCTCGGCTACGCGCGGCGCATCCTCGACCTGGTGCAAGAAGCCCGCGCAACGGTGGCGGGGGAGGAGCCCCAGGGCGCGTTTGCCCTTGGGTCGTTGGAAAGTACGGCGGCGGTGCGTATCCCTGCTTTGCTCGCGGCCTACAACCAGAAACACACCAAAGTCGAACTGGACCTGAGCACCGGGCCGTCGGGCACGATGATCGAAGGCGTCCTGTCGGGGCGCCTGGCGGCGGCGTTTGTCGATGGGCCGGTGTTGCATGCAACGCTGGAAGGCGTGGCGGTGTTTGAAGAAGAGATGGTGGTGATCGCGCCGCTGCATCACGCGCCGATCACCCGGGGCCAGGATGTGAATGGCGAGAACATCTACACCTTTCGCTCGAACTGCTCCTACCGGCACCACTTTGAACGCTGGTTCTCCCAGGATGGCGCGGTGCCGGGCAAGATCTTCGAGATCGAGTCGTACCACGGCATGCTCGCCTGCGTCAGCGCCGGCGCAGGCTTGGCCCTGATGCCGCGCAGCATGCTGGAAAGCATGCCGGGGTTTGCGGCGGTGAGCGTTTGGCCGCTGATGGACAGCTTTCGGGTGTTGCACACGTGGCTGATCTGGCGGCGGGGGACGGTGTCGCAGAGTCTAAACAGCTTCGTAAAACTGCTAGAGGAACGCAATCTAGTAGCGACGTAGATCCAATGTGGGAGCGGGCTTGCTCGCGAATGCGGTGGTTCAGTTACACATGTATCGCCTGACACACTGCATTCGCGAGCAAACCCGCTCCCACATTTTTGAACTTCATCAGCCGCCGAATTGCAGGGTTCCCATCGCAAATTTGGTCATCAGCGCCGTCGCACCCAGTTGCACCAGCCACAACGCCAAACCACCAAGGAACACACCCAGCGCCACTTGCAAAACCAGGCTTTTCTGCCGTTTAACCTGCGGCGCACGCGGCGTGTAATCATCCAGCTCGTCACGGTCGGCACGCAGGTCCAGGTCGTCGTTTCTCATAAGGCTCTCACAGCAAAGGGGCGGGCAAGGTTCAGTCTAGGGGCTGACGACAAAAAAGGGGAAGCCATTGGCTTCCCCTTCTGTGCAACGGTTACCGGCTTACAGCACCTGAACGATTGCCTTTGTGACCGCGTCGATGTTCGACTGGTTCAACGCTGCGACACAGATACGGCCCGTGTCGAGGGCGTAGATGCCGAACTCGTTGCGCAGGCGGGAGACCTGTTCAACGCTCAGGCCGGAGTAGGAGAACATCCCGCGCTGGTGACCGACAAAGCTGAAGTCATGGCCCGGAGCGGCCTTGGCCAGCTCACTCACCATCTGCTCGCGCATGCCACGGATGCGCAGGCGCATCTCGGCCAGTTCGGCTTCCCACTGGGCGCGCAGTTCAGGGCTGTTGAGCACGGCAGCGACAATCGCGGCGCCGTGGGTCGGCGGGTTGGAGTAGTTGGTGCGGATCACGCGTTTGACCTGGGACAGGATGCGCGCGCTTTCTTCCTTGGACTCGCCGACGATGGACAGCGCGCCGACACGTTCGCCGTACAGCGAGAACGACTTGGAGAACGAGCTGGACACAAAGAAGGTCAGGCCCGATTCAGCGAACAGGCGTACAGCAGCGGCGTCTTCGTGGATGCCGTCGCCAAAGCCCTGGTAGGCCATGTCGAGGAACGGCACGAGGTTCTTGGCCTTGACCACGTCCAGCACGTTCTGCCAGTCGGCCGGGCTCAGGTCGACGCCGGTCGGGTTGTGGCAGCAGGCGTGCAGCACCACGATGGACTGTGGCGGCAGGGCGTTGAGGTCTTCGAGCAGGCCGGCACGGTTGACGTCGTGGGTCGCGGCGTCGTAGTAGCGGTAGTTCTGCACCGGGAAGCCGGCGGTTTCGAACAGCGCGCGGTGGTTTTCCCAGCTTGGGTCGCTGATGGCGACGACGGCGTCTGGCAGCAGTTGCTTGAGGAAGTCAGCGCCGATTTTCAGCGCGCCGGTGCCGCCAACTGCTTGCACGGTGGTGACGCGGCCAGCGGCCAGCAGCGGCGATTCAGCGCCAAACAGCAGGGTTTGCACGGCCTTGTCGTAGGCCGCGATGCCGTCGATTGGCAAGTAGCCACGGGCGGCGTGTTGCGCCACGCGAATGGCTTCCGCTTCGGCAACGGCACGCAAGAGTGGAATCTTCCCCTCCTCGTTGCAGTAAACGCCTACGCCAAGGTTGACCTTGGTGGTACGTGTATCGGCGTTGAATGCTTCGTTGAGGCCCAGGATTGGATCGCGTGGTGCCATTTCGACAGCGGAGAACAGGCTCATTTTTGCGGCAGCTCTATGGGGGAAAGGAGGGACGTGTCGCGCTCCAGCCGAATGCACTAGAGCGGTGCACAAACGGGGAGCTAGTATAGAGGCCATCACCGCCTGAGGCGACAACCGAAACGGCTTTTCGGCCAAGTTTTTCGGTTTATTTGCTGACCGTTAGTCTTATTGCAACATTGGCCGCGCAAGGCGTGTAGGACGATTGCCTTGAAACCCGTCACATTCGCCACCACTTCTACGGCTATCATGGTTTTTTCCTGCTGCCCGCTCTGAATCTTCGCGGGGGGCGGTCTTTTTCGTTCCCGACGGGTTTACAGTCTGGGGTGACTTCAAGAGGTACGTTATGTCGGATTTCCAACTCGTCACCCGCTTTGAACCCGCCGGCGATCAACCCGAGGCGATTCGCCTGATGGTCGAAGGCATCGAGGCCGGCCTGGCCCACCAGACGCTGCTCGGGGTGACCGGTTCGGGCAAGACCTTCAGCATTGCCAACGTGATCGCCCAGGTCAACCGGCCCACCTTGGTGCTGGCGCCGAACAAGACCCTGGCCGCGCAGTTGTATGGCGAGTTCAAGTCGTTCTTCCCGAACAACGCCGTCGAGTATTTCGTTTCCTACTACGACTACTACCAGCCCGAAGCCTATGTGCCGTCCTCCGATACCTTTATCGAGAAGGATGCGTCGATCAACGACCACATCGAGCAGATGCGGCTGTCGGCGACCAAGGCGTTGCTTGAGCGCAAGGACGCGATCATCGTCACCACGGTGTCGTGCATCTACGGCCTGGGTAGCCCGGAAAGCTATCTGAAGATGGTGCTGCACGTGGATCGCGGCGACAAACTCGACCAGCGCGAAGTGCTGCGCCGCCTGGCGGATTTGCAATACACCCGCAACGACATGGATTTTGCCCGCGCCACCTTCCGCGTGCGCGGCGATGTGATCGACGTGTACCCGGCCGAATCCGACCTGGAAGCGATCCGCATCGAACTGTTCGACGATGAAGTCGAGAGCCTGTCGGCCTTCGACCCGTTGACCGGCGAGGTGATCCGCAAGCTGCCGCGCTTCACCTTCTATCCGAAAAGCCACTACGTCACGCCGCGGGAAACCTTGATGGACGCCGTCGAGCACATCAAGGTGGAACTGGCCGAGCGCCTCGAATACCTGCGCTCCAATAACAAGCTGGTGGAAGCCCAGCGCCTGGAGCAGCGCACCCGCTTCGACCTGGAGATGATCCTGGAGCTGGGTTACTGCAACGGCATCGAAAACTACTCGCGCTACCTCTCAGGCCGCGCATCCGGCGCGCCGCCGCCGACGTTGTATGACTACCTGCCCGCCGACGCGTTGCTGGTGATCGACGAATCCCACGTCAGCGTGCCGCAGGTTGGCGCGATGTATAAGGGTGACCGTTCGCGTAAAGAGACGCTGGTGGAATACGGTTTCCGCCTGCCATCGGCGCTGGACAACCGGCCGATGCGCTTTGACGAATGGGAAAGCATCAGCCCGCAGACCATCTTCGTGTCTGCCACGCCGGGCAACTACGAGGCCGAGCATGCCGGCCGGGTGATCGAGCAATTGGTGCGCCCGACCGGCTTGGTGGACCCGCAGATCGAAATCCGCCCGGCGCTGACCCAGGTCGACGATTTGCTCTCCGAAATCAACAAGCGCGTGGCCCTGGAAGAGCGGGTGCTGGTCACCACGTTGACCAAGCGCATGTCCGAAGACTTGACCGACTACCTGGCCGATCACGGCGTGCGCGTGCGCTACCTGCACTCGGACATCGACACCGTGGAGCGTGTGGAGATCATCCGCGACCTGCGCCTGGGCACCTTTGATGTGCTGGTGGGGATCAACCTGCTGCGTGAAGGTTTGGACATGCCGGAAGTGTCGCTGGTGGCGATCCTCGATGCCGACAAGGAAGGCTTTCTGCGCTCCGAGCGCTCGCTGATCCAGACCATCGGCCGCGCGGCGCGTAACCTCAATGGCCGGGCGATTCTCTACGCCGACCGCATCACCGGCTCCATGGAGCGCGCGATTGGCGAAACCGAACGCCGTCGCGACAAGCAGATTGCCTTTAACCTGGCCAATGGCATTACGCCCAAGGGCGTGTTCAAGGATGTCGCCGACATCATGGAAGGCGCCGTCGTGCCGGGCTCGCGCAGCAAGAAGCGCAAGGGCATGGCCAAGGCCGCCGAGGAAAGTGCCAAGTACGAAAACGAACTGCGCTCGCCGAGTGAGATCACCAAGCGGATTCGCCAGTTGGAAGAGAAGATGTACCAGTTGGCGCGGGATCTGGAGTTTGAGGCGGCGGCGCAGACGCGGGATGAGATTGGCAAGTTGCGCGAGCGACTACTGGCTGTCTGATTTTGTAGTGGCTGTACTGGCCTCTTCGCGAGCAAGCCCGCTCCCACACTTGACCGTGTTCCAACTTTGAAATGC
>NZ_JANLGL010000071.1:0-28071 GCF_024655625.1 Pseudomonas sp. 18.1.10 | reverse complement strand
ACCCACCGCTTTCGCGAGCAAGCCCGCTCCCACACAAGCCCGCTCCCACAGGGGTAAGTGTCAGCCAAAGGTCTCGCGCAGTAATCCAGCAAACGCATCCCTGGCCAGATGCCGCTGGGTGTCCGCGTGCCAGAACAGCAGGTTGTCCACCGCCTGCAACTCTTCAAACCGATACGACGCCAGCTGATTGGCCTGCTCATAGCGGGCCAGAATGCCTTCCGGCGCCAACGCCACGCCAATCCCTGCGCTTACGCAACCGATGATCGTGCCCCAGCTGGCATAACTGGCGATGCTCGGCTTGAACGCTTGCGGCTTGACCCAGTTTTCCAGTGCCGCGCGATAGGGGCAGCCCGGTGGCCACACCAGCAACGTGCGCCCGGCCAGGTCTGCGGCGCTGTGGATCGGTGCGCTGGATGCACTGGCGATCAGCACCAGGCGTTCGCTGTAGACCACGCTGTGTTCGAGCTTGGCGCGCTTGCCGCCGCTGGCCACCAGTGCCACGTCCAGGCGATGGTGTTGCAGGTCGTCGAGCAGTTGGCTCCAGGCGCCGGTCACCAACTCCAGGCTGACATCCGGGTAGCGCCGGTGATACTCCGCCAACAGCGGCGGCAGGCGCCCGCTGGCGCTGGATTCCACCGCGCCGATACGCAAGGTGCCGCGAGGAATGGCATTGGCGTCCACGGCGCGCTTGGATTCGTCCACCAGCGCGAGGATGCGCTCGCAGTACTCCAGGAAAATCTCACCGGCAGCACTGATCGCCAGCCCGCGCCCGGCACGGATAAACAGCGGTGTACCCAACTCGTTTTCCAGTTGCTTGATGCGCGTGGTGATGTTGGACGGCACGCAGTGCAATTGCACGGCGGCCTGGGCCACGCTGCCGGTTTGCGCCACGGCTCGCACCATCTTCAGTTGGGCCAGTTCCATTGCTCAGTTCCAGTGATTGCAGAAGTCAGAAACGGTTAATTGTCCTGCGGGTGACCGGGGCCAAGACTGACGGCATTCCTTCTCTGTTCCTGGATGCCTTCGATGAATTCCCCGTCACCCTTGAAGCTTACGCTAGTGGTTGCCAGCGTCATCCTCTGTTGGGCCTATTCGCCGATTGGCGTGCACATGGGGCTGCACAGCTACAGCCCCGGCCAATTGGCCTTGTTGCGGTTTCTGATTGCGTCGCTGTTCATGGGCGGCGTGGCGCTGGTGCTGGGCATTGGCCGGCCGCGCCTGCGGGATCTGCCGTGGTTGCTGGTGCTGGGGTTTTTCGGCGTGTTCCTGCACCACACCAGCCTCAACTATGGGCAGCAATTCGTCACGGCGGCAGCGTCCAGCGTGTTGGCGCAGTCGGCGCCGCTGTTCAGTGTGTTGATCGCTTTTTTCGCCCTGAAGGAGCGGGTCAGCGCCTGGCGCTGGGGTTGTGTGCTGCTGGGGTTGCTTGGCGTGCTGATGGTGATGTGGGGCAACCAAGGTGTGAGCGACATCGACCCGCGTGGCTTGTCGATCCTGCTGGCGGCGCTGTCGTGGAGTGTGTATTTCGCCATCCAGAAGCACTATGCCCATCGCTACAGCCCGCTGACGCTGGCGTGCTACATGGTGTGGGCGGGCACCCTGATGCTGGGCGTCAACCTGCCAGGCCTGCCCGCCGCCGTGGCGCAGGCGCCGTTGGCGGAGAACCTGGCGGTGCTGGTGCTGGGGATTTTCCCCAGTGCCTTGGCGTACCTGGCCTGGGCCTATGTGTTGAAGCATGTCGAGGTCAGCCGCGCGTCAGTCGCGATGTACCTGATCCCGCCGGTGGCCATGCTGATGGCCGCGACGCTGCTTGGCGAGCAGATTGCCGCAAACGTGGTACTGGGCGGGGTGATCGTGCTGGCCAGTGTGGCGGCGATCAGTCTGGAGGGGCGCCGGGGGCGCGCTCCCCGGTGTACAGCTGGATGATGTCGTCGATTTCGCCGGACATTTTCATCCGCAACAAGGTGCGCAGGATGCGTTGCACCGGCACATTCGGGTCGTTGCGCACGGTGCAGCCCAGGCTTTGTTCTTCGAGCACCGCGACTTTGTGCAAGCGCCGGCCAGGCGCCAGGCGTTGGTTGAAGCGGTCGAGTATCCATTCATTGGTGACCGCGTACTTGAAACGCCCGGCCACCAGTTTATGCAGCACCTGCTCTTCACTGCGGGCGTCGTCCCGGATGAGCTGGCCGCTGGCGAACAAGGGGTCGAGGGTGCTGTAGCGGTAGTTGAGCACCGTGCCGATCAACTGCGGTGCCAGTTTGTCTAGCTGTACGGCCTGCGCGGGCACATGGGTGCTGACCAGCAGGTTGCGCTGCACAAACAGCGGCACGCTCCAGGTGTAGTCGCCGGACATGTCATCGACCCACGCCTGGGCGACATAACAGCGCACATCCACCTCGCCGTGCTCCATGGCGGCGGCGATGCGCGCCCGGGCCAGCACGTGGAAGTGCGCCGGGCGCCCGACCTGGGTGGCGAGGCTGGACATCAAGTCATACAAAATACCCTGGGTAGGCCGGCCGTCCTCCAGTTGCACCATGGGCATCGCCCAACTGTCGGAAACCGAGAAACGCAGCGGTGCAGGCGCCGCTAGGCTAGCCGTGGCAATCATCCATAAAGCGCCCAGGACTACGCGCATATGCTCTCCGGGTTCAGGCCTTTTCGGGGCCAGTGCGATGAGCTTAGTCAGATTAGGCGAGCGTGCCGGATGCAATTTCCCCCTTGCTCCGCTAGCATTACCGGCTTCCGCTTCCCAGTTGCGACGGTTTTCGATGAGTTATCAGGTTCTTGCACGTAAATGGCGTCCGCGCTCGTTCCGCGAAATGGTCGGCCAGACCCATGTGCTCAAGGCTCTGATCAATGCCTTGGACAGCCAGCGGCTGCACCACGCCTACCTGTTCACCGGCACCCGCGGGGTGGGCAAGACCACCATCGCGCGCATCATTGCCAAATGCCTGAATTGTGAAACCGGTATCACTTCGACGCCCTGCGGCACCTGCTCGGTGTGCCGGGAAATCGACGAAGGGCGCTTTGTCGACCTGATCGAGATCGACGCCGCGAGCCGCACCAAGGTCGAAGACACCCGCGAACTGCTCGACAACGTGCAGTACGCGCCGAGCCGCGGGCGCTTCAAGGTCTACCTGATCGACGAAGTGCACATGCTGTCCAGCCATTCCTTCAACGCCTTGTTGAAAACCCTGGAAGAACCGCCGCCCTACGTCAAATTCATCCTGGCCACCACCGACCCGCAGAAACTTCCTGCAACGATTCTGTCGCGGTGCCTGCAGTTCTCCCTGAAAAACATGACCCCCGAGCGGGTAGTCGAGCATTTGACCCACGTGCTGGGTGTCGAGAACGTGCCGTTCGAAGACGACGCGCTGTGGCTGCTCGGCCGCGCCGCCGATGGCTCGATGCGTGACGCCATGAGCCTCACCGACCAGGCCATCGCCTTTGGTGAAGGCAAGGTCATGGCCGCCGATGTGCGCGCCATGCTCGGCACCCTCGACCATGGCCAGGTGTTCGACGTGCTGCACGCGCTGATCGAAGGCGACGCCAAGGCGTTGCTCGAAGCCGTGCGCCACCTGTCGGAGCAAGGCCCGGACTGGAATGGCGTGCTTTCGGAAATCCTCAACGTGCTGCACCGCGTCGCCATCGCCCAGGCCCTGCCTGAGGGTGTGGATAACGGCCATGGCGACCGCGACCGCGTGTTGGCCCTGGCCCAGGCGCTGCCGGCCGAAGATGTGCAGTTCTACTACCAGATGGGCCTGATCGGTCGTCGCGACCTGCCCCTGGCGCCGGACCCGCGTGGTGGCTTTGAAATGGTCCTGCTGCGCATGCTGGCGTTCCGGCCCGCCGACGCGGCTGACGCGCCGAGACAGCCGCTAAAGCCAGTGGGGATCAGCCAGGCCACAGTTGATTCCGCCAAACCAGTGGCTGGCGCGGCAGTTGTCGCGCCAGTGGTTGCTGCACCGGCGCAGGCTCCCGAGCCGGTGGTGGTTGCGCCCGTGGTTGAACCGCCTCCTGTGGTCGAGCCCGAGCCAGTCGTTGACCTGCCGTGGAACGACCCGGTGGCAGCCGAGGTTGAACCCGAAGCCGAGCAACAGCCCGCCGTGGAGCCCGTACTGGAAACCACCGGTGAGCAGCCCGAGCTGACGCCAATGCCCACGCCGATCCCGGACAGCGCGGTGCCGGACGCCCCTGAATGGGTGTCTGCGCCCGTGCCGGAGCCGACCGTCGCCCAGGTTGAAGCGGCTGTGCCGGGTATCGACGACGACGAACCGCCACTGGACGAAGACTACATCGAGCCGGACATGGATTCGGCCTACAGCTACCTGGACGACCTGGCCAGCGAGCACACCGCCGAGCCGGCCCCCGAGCCCGAGGCGGAACCCGCTGCGGCGCCGGCTACCGGCCTGGCCCTGCAATGGCTGGAGCTGTTCCCGAAACTGCCGATCTCCGGCATGACCGGCAGTATCGCCGCCAACTGCACGCTGATCGCCATTGACGGCGACCACTGGCTGCTGCACCTGGACCCGGCCCACAGCGCCCTGTTCAATGCCACCCAGCAGCGTCGCCTGAATGACGCACTGAACCAGTACCATGAGCGCACGCTGACCATCGCCATCGAATTGATTAAGCCTGAGCAGGAAACCCCGGCCCAGGCCGCGACCCGCCGGCGCATCAACCGCCAGCGCGAAGCCGAGGACTCGATCCACGCTGATCCGCTCATCCAGCAAATGATGCAACAGTTCGGTGCGGTCGTCCGTCACGATACTATTGAACCTGTCGAAGCTCCGGTGCCCCAGGCGTCCTGATACCGGGCTACTTACTTGATCCACGTACTTTGAGGTAATTCCCATGATGAAAGGTGGCATGGCCGGCCTGATGAAGCAGGCGCAGCAGATGCAGGAAAAAATGGCCAAGATGCAGGAAGAACTGGCCAACGCCGAAGTCACCGGTAAAGCCGGTGGCGATATGGTCAGCGTGGTGATGACCGGTCGTCACGACATCAAGCGCGTGAGCATCGACCCAAGCGTATTGCCAGGTGTTGGCGAAGACGACCTGGAAATGCTCGAAGCGCTGTTTGCTGCGGCCGTCAACGACGCCGTGCGCAAGATCGAAGCCAACAGCCAGGAAAAAATGGGCGGCGTGACCGCTGGCATGCAACTGCCACCGGGCATGAAGCTGCCGTTCTGATCGGCGAGCGTTAGCTAGACTCGAATGCCAGGCCAAGTGCCTGGCATTTTTTTGCCCGCGCCGCGATCCCTGTGGGAGCTGGCTTGTCGGATCGCCGCACCGCTGCGATGCTGTCACCGCGCTGCTACTGATAAAACATCGAACCCCAACCGCTCTATCATGGTCTGCACCCTATACCGATGGATTCGCGAAAGGAGCCCCAGATGCCGCAACAACCGACTTTGAACCAGCGCATTGTCCTGGTCTCACGCCCACAGGGCGCCCCCACCCCGGAAAACTTCCGCCTGGAGCGTGTGAATCTGCCGGAGTTGGCCGACGGCCAAGTCCTGCTGAAGACCCTGTACCTGTCCCTCGACCCCTACATGCGTGGACGCATGAGTGACGCACCGTCCTACGCCGCGCCGGTGGAAATCGACGAAGTGATGACCGGTGGCGCTGTCAGCCGTATCGAGCAGTCGCGCAATCCAAAATTCGAAGTGGGTGACCTGGTGGTCGGCGCCACCGGCTGGCAGAGCCACAGCATTTCCGACGGACACAACCTGATCCCGGTGCCCAAGGGCCTCGCCAGCCCCTCCATGGCCTTGGGCGTGCTTGGCATGCCGGGCATGACCGCCTACATGGGCCTGATGGACATCGGCCAGCCCAAGGCCGGCGAAACCCTGGTGGTGGCAGCCGCGTCCGGTGCAGTGGGTTCGGTGGTGGGGCAAGTGGCCAAGCTCAAGGGCTTGCGTGTGGTGGGTATCGCCGGCGGTGCGGACAAGTGTCGCTACGTGGTGGACGAGCTGGGCTTTGACGCCTGTATCGACCACAAGAGCGCGGACTTCGCCGATGAACTGGCCCAGGCCTGTTTCAAGGGCGTGGACATCTATTTCGAAAACGTCGGCGGCAAGGTGTTCGACGCGGTGCTGCCGTTGCTCAATCCCAAGGCGCGCATCCCGTTGTGCGGCTTGATCGCCGGCTACAACGCCCATCAGCCGCCGAGCGGCCCCGACCGGTTGCCGGCGCTGCAACGCACGTTGTTGACCAAGCGCGTGCGTATCCAGGGCTTTATCGTGTTCGACGACTACGGCGACCGCCAACCCGAGTTCATCAGCGCCATGGTGCCGTGGGTGCGCGAGGGCAAGGTGAAATTCCGCGAAGACGTGGTGGACGGCCTGGAGCAGGCACCCGAAGCCTTTATCGGTTTGCTCGAAGGGCGCAACTTCGGCAAGTTGGTGGTGCGCGTCGCGCAGGATTGAGCATTTGACGCTAATCCGGGGCGCGGGTATAAACCGCGTCTCGTTGTTTTGTCGGACCCTTCGCCCATGAGCTTCAGCCCCCTGATTCGCCAACTGATCGACGCCCTGCGCACCTTGCCCGGCGTTGGCCAGAAAACCGCCCAGCGCATGGCGCTGCAACTGCTGGAGCGTGACCGCAGTGGTGGCACCCGGTTGGCCCAGGCCCTGAGCCAGGCCATGACCGGCGTCGGCCACTGCCGCCAGTGCCGCACCCTCACCGAAGAAGACCTCTGCCCGCAATGCGCCGACCCGCGCCGCGACGACACGCTGCTGTGCGTGGTGGAAGGGCCGATGGATGTGTACGCGGTGGAGCAGACCGGTTATCGCGGGCGCTACTTCGTGCTCAAGGGCCACCTCTCGCCGCTGGACGGCCTGGGGCCGGAGGCGATTGGCATTCCGCAACTGGTGGCGCGGATTGCAGAGCAGGGCACCTTTACCGAGGTGATCCTGGCCACCAACCCGACGGTGGAAGGCGAAGCGACGGCGCATTACATCGCGCAACTGCTGACCAACAAAGGCCTGATTACCTCGCGTATCGCCCATGGCGTGCCGTTGGGGGGCGAGTTGGAGCTGGTGGATGGCGGCACGTTGGCGCACTCCTTTGCCGGTCGCAAGCCAATCGCGCTCTAACTAACACCGCAAAACCAACTGTGGGAAGGGGTTTGTGTGGGAGCGGGCTTGCTCGCGAATACAGTGTGTCAGTCGCCAGATTTATTGACTGACCCACCGCGTTCGCGAGCAAGCCCGCTCCCACACAAGCTAGCTCCCACAGTGGTTTTGTGTTGTGGGTGGTATTTGCGTATGGCTTGATAACCAAGCAAGCGCTTGGTAATTTTCCTCCACCTCACCGTGGAGCTTGCCGATGTCTGCCTATCAGGACTACTTCGACCCCAGCCACCAATTGGTCCGCGACAGCGTGCGCCGTTTTGTCGAGCGCGAGATGTTGCCGGGCATCGAGCAATGGGAGGAGGCCGAGCGCTTTCCCCGCGAGCTGTACCTCAAGGCCGGCGCGGCGGGGATACTCGGTATTGGCTACCCTGAAGCCCTCGGCGGCAGCCATGAAGGTGATCTGTTTGCCAAGGTCGCAGCCAGCGAGGAGTTGATGCGCTGTGGCTCCGGTGGCGTGGTGGCCGGGCTCGGTTCGCTGGATATTGGCCTGCCGCCCGTCGTCAAATGGGCGCGCCCCGAGGTGCGCGAACGCGTGGCGCCTCTGGTGCTGGCGGGCGAAAAGATCATCGCCCTGGCCGTCACCGAGCCGGGCGGTGGTTCCGATGTGGCCAGCCTGCAAACCCGCGCCGTCCGTGATGGCGACCATTACCGGGTGAGTGGCAGCAAGACCTTTATCACCAGCGGCATCCGCGCCGACTTCTACACGGTCGCCGTGCGTACCGGTGGGCCGGGCTTTGCCGGTATCAGCCTGCTACTCATCGAAAAAAACACCCCCGGTTTCACTGTCGGCCAGCCCTTGAAGAAAATGGGCTGGTGGGCGTCGGACACGGCTGAATTGTTCTTCGACGATTGCCGAGTGCCTGTAGGCAACTTGATCGGTGCCGAGAACATGGGCTTTGCCTGCATCATGGGCAACTTCCAGAGCGAACGCCTGGCCCTGGCGTTGATGGCCAACATGACGGCGCAGATGGCCCTGGAGGAAAGCCTCACGTGGGCGGCCCAGCGTGAAGCGTTCGGCAGGCCAATCGGCAAATTCCAGGTGCTCAAGCACCGGTTGGCGGAAATGGCTACGGCGGTGGAAGTGTCGCGGGAATTCACCTATCGCCAGGCAGCGAAGATGGCGGCGGGCAAGAGTGTAATCAAGGAAATATCCATGGCCAAGAACCTGGCGACCGACACGGCGGATCGCGTCACTTATGACGCGGTGCAGATCCTGGGCGGGCAGGGGTACATGCGCGGCAGCCTGGTGGAGCGGCTGTATCGTGACAATCGCATCCTGTCGATTGGTGGGGGGACGCGGGAGGTGATGAACGAGATCATCAGCAAGCAGATGGGGCTGTAGTTTTGCAGTGTTTTTCAGGGCCTCTTCGCGAGCAAGTCGAATCGTCGCACCGCCGCTCCCACAGTTGACCGAGTACATCCTTTGGAATGAGGTCGAATGTGGGAGCGGGCTTGCTCGCGAAGAGGCCAGCACAGGCAACTGAAAAAGTTACTGCTCGCTCAGGGCAAACTGCGTCAAACAAAACGTCGGAATCCCCATATCTTCCAAACGCTGCGAGCCACCCAGCTCCGGCAAATCAATAATCGCCGCCGCTTCAAAGATCTTCGCCCCCATGCGCCGCACCAGATTCGCCGCCGCAATCAATGTACCGCCAGTGGCAATCAGGTCATCGAACATCAGCACCGAGTCGCCTTCACACAGGCTGTCGGCATGCACTTCCAGGAAGGCTTCGCCGTATTCGGTCTGGTAACCCTCGGCCAGCACGTCGGCGGGCAATTTGCCTTGCTTGCGGAACAGGATCAGCGGTTTGTTCAACTGATAGGCGATGATCGAGCCGATCAGGAAGCCCCGCGCATCCATCGCGCCGATGTGGCTGAAGTCGGCTTCGACATAACGTTGGGCAAAAGTATCGGCCACCAGGCGCAGGGCGCGGGGCGATTGAAACAGTGGCGTGATGTCACGAAAGATCACCCCGGGCTTGGGGAAGTCGATGACGGGGCGGATCAGGGATTTGATGTCGAACGAATCAGCGATCATCGTCGAAGAGTCCTGGGGCTGGAAACGGACTCGAAGTATACCTGCGGCCTCGCCGGTTGGCGCAGCCGCAAGTGTCTGGATCAGCCCTCGAGGGAGCCACCGGCCAGCGCGCACAGCTGGATCGGATCGAGGATATGCACTTCCTTGCCCTCGGCGGCGATCAGTTCGTTCTGCTGGAAGCGGGTGAACACGCGGGACACGGTTTCCACCGCGAGGCCCAGGTAGTTGCCGATTTCATTGCGCGACATGCTCAGGCGGAACTGGTTGGCCGAGAAGCCCCGGGCGCGGAAGCGTGCGGACAGGTTGACGAGGAACGTGGCGATGCGCTCGTCGGCGGTTTTCTTCGACAGCAGCAACATCATCTGTTGATCGTCACGAATCTCGCGGCTCATCACGCGCATCAACTGGCGGCGCAGCTGTGGCAATTGCAGGGCCAGTTCGTCGAGGCGTTCGAAGGGGATTTCGCACACCGACGTCGTCTCCAGCGCCTGGGCCGACACCGGGTGAATCTCGGTGTCCATGCCGGACAGCCCCACCAGTTCGCTGGGCAGGTGGAAACCGGTGATCTGTTCTTCGCCGCTGTCGCTCAGGCTGAACGTCTTCAACGCGCCGGAACGTACTGCATAGACGGAATCGAACTTGTCGCCCTGGCGAAACAGGAACTCGCCTTTTTTCAGCGGGCGGCCGCGTTTAACGATGTCGTCCAGCGCATCCATGTCTTCCAAATTCAGCGAAAGTGGCAAGCAGAGGGGGGCCAGGCTGCAATCCTTGCAATGAGCCTGGCTGTGAGCGCGCAGTTTAACTGGCTCGGACATTTCTTAAATCCTTGTGGGAAAACACACATAAGACGTAAGGGTAACGCACAGAGGGAGTGTGAGGCCAGCCTGTACAAAAAACCGGCAGGGGTATAAAGAATTTTCGCCAGGTGCCGATGGCCTGCTATCAACCCTGGAACCTGGATGTTCACAAGATGGCTTCCCTTACGCTCGACCTGGCAATGCGCACGCAGATTACGACGACGCCAGATACAAAAAAGCCCGTTGCTAAAACCGACGCCGCCGATCCGAAGGCCACCGACGAAACCAAACCTGCGGTCTCGGTGGTTATTTCCGGTGCGGCGATGAAAGCGGCGGCGGCCGAGAAAACCTCCAACAGTGACATCGACGACAGCGGGCTGGCGGACAACGTCAAACAACTGTTGAAGATGATTCGCGAGATCAAGAAGCAGATCGCCGAGAAGCAGGCGGAAATGGCGGCGGTCATGGCTGACAAGAGCCTCAGCCCCGATCAGGCCAGGGCCAAGGCCACTGCCCTGCAATCCGCCTTGGGCGCCTTGCAAGCCAGCCTGACCAGTGCCCAGGCGTCCTTGACCAAGGCGATGAAAGACCTGAGTGCCGGCGACGCGATCAAGGCCGCCAGCCTGGCAATGAAGTAACCGCGCTCAAATCACCCGTGAAAACCGCTGCCTATTCTGGTGATCCAGGTAGGCATCGAACACCATGCACACCGAGCGCACCAGCAGACGCCCGGCCGGCAACACGCGAATGCCCCGGGCATCCAGTTCGATCAGGCCGTCGGCGGCCATGGCGTCAAGTTGTGGCCAGATCTCGTCGAAATACCCGCGAAAATCGATGTTGAAAGCCTGTTCGACCTTGTCGAATGCCAGGCTGAAATTGCAGATCAACTGCTGGATCACTTCCCGGCGCAGACGGTCGTCCGTGGTGCACACCAAACCCCGGCTGGTGGCCAGTTGTGCGCTGGCCAAGGTGTTCTGGTAAGCGTTGAGGTCGCTGGTGTTCTGGCAGTACAGGTCGCCGATCTGGCTGATGGCTGACACACCGAGGCCGATCAGGTCGCAATGACCGTGGGTGGTGTAGCCCTGGAAGTTGCGTTGCAAGGTGCCTTCTTCCTGGGCGATGGCCAGCTCGTCGTCCGGCAGGGCGAAGTGGTCCATGCCGATGTAGCGGTAGCCGGCCTGGGTCAGCTGTTCGATGGTGGTTTGCAGCATCAGCAGTTTTTCCGCCGGGGAGGGCAGGTCGTCGGTGTTGATCCGCCGCTGCGGCATAAAGCGCTCCGGCAGGTGCGCGTAGTTGAACACCGACAGGCGGTCGGGTTGCAACTTGATCACTTCTTCCACGGTGCGCGCAAAGTTGAGCGGGGTTTGCTTGGGCAGGCCATAGATCAGGTCGATATTGATCGAGCGAAATTGCAGGGTGCGCGCCGCATCGATCACTGCGCGGGTTTCTTCCAGGCTTTGCAGGCGGTTGACCGCCCGTTGCACCTCGGGGTCGAGGTCTTGCAGGCCAATGCTCACGCGGTTGAAACCCAGTTCACGCAACAGGCCCATGGTGGCCCAGTCGGCTTCGCGCGGGTCGATCTCGATGCCGTAGTCGCCGGAGTCATCGTCGAGCAGATTGAAGTGCTTGCGCAGGCAGTTCATGACTTGGCGCAGTTCGTCGTGGCTGAGAAAGGTCGGGGTGCCGCCGCCGAAGTGCAGCTGTTCCACTGGCTGTTTCGGGTCGAGGTGGCAGGCCACCAGTTGGATTTCCTGCTCCAGCCGCTGCAGGTAGGCATGGGCGCGGCCACGGTCCTTGGTGATGACCTTGTTGCAGGCGCAGTAGTAGCAGATGTTCGCGCAGAACGGCACATGCACATACAGCGACAACGGCCTTGAGGCCTTGCGGCTCTCGCGCAGGGCGTGGAGCAGGTCGAACGTGCCGACCTGGCTGTCGAATTGTACGGCGGTGGGGTAGGACGTGTAGCGCGGCCCCGCCAAGTCGTAGCGGTGAATCAGATCGGTGTCCCAACGAATGGCGTCGAGCATGCGGGCGTTCCCCCGGATAGGCTAATGGGCCGAGTCTAGGGGCGTTGCAGGGAGGGCACCTTGATTTGCATCAACGGGGAGCGGCGCTATGCCACATGGCGCCGAGCGCCCTGCCTCGCCAGTACGATCCTTTTTGACGGTGTCTGTTGCCGTCATGCTGCGTTGCCGCTCCTCCCCATAGCCAGCTATGAGTCGTCGCGGCGCCTTGCCTGACGACAACAGCCACTCGTCAAAAAAGGATCGTACTGGCGAGGCAGGGCGCTAGTGGCCCATTAGCCAGTGCTGATGCGGGCCGGGCAAGGTCCAAATGCCAAACAAGATCACCAGCAATCCGCCCGCCATTCTTACGCTGCGTTTGCGTAATAGCGCCGTGACCCGTTCAGCCGCCAACCCGGTCGCCAGCAGCACCGGCCAGGTGCCCAAGCCAAACGCCAGCATCAGCAGCCCGCTGTCCAGCGCATTGCCCTGGCTCGCCGCCCACAGCAGGGTGCTGTAGACCAACCCGCACGGCAGCCAGCCCCAGAGCGCGCCCAGCAGCAAGGCGCGCGGCAGGCTGGACACCGGCAGCAAACGGTTGGCAAGCGGCTGGATATGCCGCCACAGGCCGCGCCCGAGGCTTTCGATGCGGGTCAGGCCGCTCCACCAGCCGGCCAGGTACAGGCCCATGCTGATTAGCAGCAACCCGGCCAGCACGCGCATGAACATCGCTGCCGGGCTGTTCGCCACGGCCCAGCCGGCCAGGCCGATCAATATGCCGGCCGTGGCATAGCTGAGGATGCGCCCCAGGTTGTACGCCAGCAGCAGGCGAAAGCGGCGGCTGCGCTGCTCCTTGGGGATCGCCAGGGTCAGCGCGCCCATCAGCCCGCCGCACATGCCCAGGCAGTGGCCGCCGCCGAGCAGGCCGAGGATCAGCGCGGAGACCAGCAGCGGCGCGAGTTCAAGCATGGGGCGGGTCTTTGGGTGGCTGCTCGGGGCCGTTGGCCTCGTCGACGGCGGCCAAGTGATTGGGGTCCTGGTCGTCAAACAGCACGCTGTGGGCCGGGCCGTCGAGGTCGTCGTACTGGCCGCTGTCCACCGCCCAGAAGAAGATGTAGATGGCCACGCCCACTAACAGTAGCGCCGCTGGAATCATCACGTAGAGAGCTGGCATCGGTACTCCATGTCCGCGCGGTTCATGCCGGCAGCGGACGGGTGACGGTAGGGGCGCTGGTGGCCGGCGCGCTCGGCTGGCGAGTCAGGCGCAGGGCGTTGAGCACCACGGTCAACGAACTGAGGGACATGCCGATCGCCGCCCAGATCGGCGTGATCCAACCCAGGGCGGCAAAGGGCAGCATAAGGCCATTGTACAGCCCGGCCCACAACAGGTTTTCAATGATTACCCGGCGGGTGCGGCGCGCCAGGGTGAAGGCTTGCGCGAGGGCGTCGAGGCGGTTGGACAGCAGCACCGCATCGGCGCTGGTCTTGGCCAGGTCGGTGGCCGAGCCCATGGCCACGCTGATGTCGGCGGCGGCAAGGACTGGCACATCGTTGACCCCATCGCCGAGCATCAGCACCTTGCGGCCCTGCTGGTGCAACTGCTGAAGCACCTGCAGCTTGTCGTCCGGGCGCAGGCCGCCACGGGCTTCGTCGATGCCCAATTCGGCGGCCACGCTGGCCACCATCGGCGAACTGTCCCCCGACAGCAGCAAGGTGCGCCAGCCGCGCGCCTTGCACGCCGCCAGCAGGGCCGGGGCGTCGCTGCGCAAACGGTCATCGAGGACAAACCAGGCGAGGGCACCCTGGCGATCGCCCAGCAGCAGCCATTGCCCGGCTTCGTCCGGCGAGGCGGGGATCGGGCAACCGCTGAGGGCGCAGACAAAACCCGGCTGGCCGATACGCAACTGGCGCTCGCCGACACGGCCTTCCAGGCCCAGGCCGGGGGTGCTGAGTACCTCGTCGGCGGCCAGCGGGGCGCGGCCAAAGGCGCGGGCAATCGGGTGTTCGGAACGGTTTTCGAGGGCGGCGGCGAGGCCCAGGCAGTCGTCGCTACTCAGCGTGCCCAGGGGACGGATCGCGCGGAGGGCCAAGCGGCCTTCGGTGAGGGTGCCGGTCTTGTCGAAAATCACCGTGTCGATCTGGTTCAGGCCTTCCAGCACATGGCCACGAGTCAGCAACAGCCCGAGTTTGTGCAGGGTGCCGGTGGCGGCGGTGAGGGCGGTGGGTGTGGCCAGCGACAGCGCGCACGGGCAGGTCGCAACGAGCATCGCCAGGACAATCCAGAACGCGCGGGATGAATCCAGCTCCCACCACACCAGGCCAATCACCGTGGCGGCAATCAGCGAGCACAACAAGAACCACTGCGCGGCGCGGTCGGCGATTTGCGCCAGGCGCGGTTTTTCCGCCTGGGCCCGTTCCAGCAGGCGCACGATGGCGGACAAGCGCGTGTCGTGGCCGAGGGCGCGCACTTCGACGGTCAGCGCGCCTTCGACATTGAGGGTGCCGGCGGTGACGCTATCGCCGACCTGGCGCGGTTGTGGCAGGTACTCGCCGGTGAGCAGGGATTCATCGATGCTGGATTGGCCGTCGAGGATCACGCCGTCTGCCGGCAGCACGGCGCCGGGATGCACCAGCACGCGATCACCCAGGGCCAGTTCGCTGAGCAGGATGCGTTCGCTGTGGCCGTCGCGGTGCAAGCGCAGGCACGACGCCGGCAACAGGTTGACCAATTGCGCGGTGGCGGCGGCCGTGCGTTCCCGGGCGCGGCGCTCCAGATAACGGCCTGCCAACAGGAACAGGGCAAACATGCCCACCGCGTCAAAATACAACTCGCCGACGCCAGTGATGGCGGTCCAGATCCCCGCCAGATACGCCCCGCCGATGGCCAGGGACACCGACACATCCATGGTCAGGTGGCGTGTGCGCAGGTCGCGCATCGCACCTTTGAAAAACGGCGCGCAGCTGTAGAACACGATGGGCGTGGTCAGGAACATCGCCACCCAGCGCAGGATCACGTGCAGCTCAGGGCTCAAGTCGATATTGAATTCCGGCCAGGTGGCCATGGTCGCCATCATCGCCTGGAACCACAGCAGCCCGGCCACGCCCAACTGGCGCAAAGCCAGGCGGTTTTCGCCGGCCAGTTGTTCGGCCGCGCGGTCCGCTTGATAGGGGTGGGCGGCATAGCCGATCTGGCGCAGCTCGCCGAGCAGTTGGCTCAGCGGCAGTTGCCCGTCGGCCCAGCGCACTTGCAGGCGATGGTTGGACAGGTTCAGCCGCGCCTCGGCCACGGCGGGCAGGCGGCGCAGGTGTTTTTCGATCAGCCAGCCGCAGGCGGCGCAGCTGATGCCTTCCATCAGCAGGGTGGTTTCGGCCAGTTCGCCTTCGTGGCGCACGAAGGGTTTTTGCACGTCGGCACGGTCGTACAGCGCCAGTTCGTCCACCAGTTGCACCGGCAGCGCGTCGGGGTTGGCCGAGGCTTCGCTGCGGTGTTGGTAATAGCTTTCCAGGCCGCCGGCGACGATGGCTTCGGCCACGGCCTGCGCGAAGCGCAGGCTTTCTACTTTTTCAGGTCTTCAGCACCTTGCAGCGGTTCATCCCCCAGCAGCAAGTCCTTGTCGTGGCTGACCTGTTCCTCTTCGAACATGCGCCAGGTGCGGTCGCCTTCCACGCCGAGCAGTTCAACGAAGCGGCGGCCTTCGACCTTGTCGGTGACCTGGCCGATGTAGCGCCCGGGTTCGCTGGCGCTGCGGGCCAGGTTGATCTTGCGATCCTTCTCTGGCTGCGTCGGGGAAATCAGGTTGAGCTCCAGGGTGGTTGGGTTGCTGTTGCCGGTCAGGTGCAGCTCGACTTCACCGGTCAGCTCGTCCAGGTGCACCTTGGCGCGCAGTTGCAGGGTCTGGGCCAGCAGTTCGCGGTCCAGGGAGCGGTTGATGCCTTTGCCGGCCTCGTAGTAGTTGTCGTTGACCAGGTTGTCCGGGTTGTTCACCGCGATGGTCACCATGGACAAGGTCAAGGTCACCGAACAGGCCAGGATGGCAATGATGATCCAGGGCCAGAGGTGCTTGTACCAGGGGCTTGCGGCAGTGGCTGCGGGCATTGTTCTGCTCTCTATTTAACTTAACGGACTTGTGGGCCGATGAATCGGCTCTTGGCTTCAATACGCACGTCAGGGTCGTCGGCATCGCTGAGGATGAATTTGACCTCGTTGGTGCTTGACGGCAATTGCTCCGGCGCACTGGACAGCTCCACCGGCATGCTGACGATATCACCGGCAGCCACCTTGATTTCGCGTCGGCCTTGCAGCTTGAGGTCGGGCAGGCCAGCGGCGTCGAGCACGTAGGTGTGGTCGCGCTGGTCCTTGTTCATGATCTTCAGGCTGTACACGTTTTCGATGCGGCCTTCGGCGTTTTCGCGGTACAGCACGCGGTCCTTGCTCACGTCGAAACCCACCAATGAGCGCATGAAGAATGCTGCGACCAACAGGCTAATCATCGCCAGCAACACCAGCGCGTAGCCGATCAGGCGCGGGCGCAGCTTGTGGGTTTTCTGCCCGGAGAGGTTGTGCTCGGTGGTGTAGCTAATCAGGCCGCGTGGGTAGTCCATCTTGTCCATGATGTTGTCGCAGGCGTCGATACACGCCGCGCAGCCGATGCACTCGATCTGCAGGCCGTCGCGGATGTCGATCCCGGTAGGGCACACCTGCACGCACATCGTGCAGTCGATGCAATCCCCCAGGCCCTCGGCCTTGTAGTCGCTGCCTTTTTTACGTGGGCCGCGTAGTTCGCCACGGCGTGGGTCGTAGGAGACGATCAGGGTGTCCTTGTCGAACATCACGCTCTGGAAGCGTGCGTACGGGCACATGTAGATGCACACCTGTTCGCGCAGCCAGCCGGCGTTGCCGTAGGTGGCGAGGGTGAAGAAACCCACCCAGAAATACGACCAGCCATCGGCCTGGCCGGTGAAGAAGTCGAACACCAGTTCGCGGATCGGCGAGAAGTAGCCGACAAAGGTCATGCCGGTGACAAAACCGATCAGCAGCCACAGGGTGTGCTTGCTGAATTTACGCAGGAACTTGTTGGCGCCCATCGGCGCTTTGTCGAGCTTGATGCGCTGGTTGCGATCGCCTTCGGTGACCTTTTCGCACCACATGAAGATCCACGTCCACACGCTTTGCGGGCAGGTGTAACCGCACCACACGCGCCCGGCGTACACCGTGATAAAGAACAGGCCAAAGGCCGCAACGATCAGGATGCCCGAGAGCAGGATGAAGTCCTGGGGCCAGAAAGTCGCGCCAAAAATGAAGAATTTGCGTTCCGGCAGGTTCCACCACACAGCCTGGTGGCCACCCCAGTTCAGCCACACCGTGCCGAAGTAGAGCAGGAACAGGCCGGCGCCGCCGAGCATGCGCAGGTTGCGGAACAGGCCGGTGAAGGCGCGGGTGTAGATTTTCTCGCGCGAGGCGTAGAGATCGATGGTCTTGGCAGGGGGGGTAACGTTATGTACCGGTATTTGGTCGCTCATCATTGCATCCCACGGCGGTGGAGATTTGCCTCGGCCAGTACGTGCCAGCCGGGGTCAAATTAGGGGTGTTGCAGTGGCCTAATGATACGCCCCCGATGGTGCGCAAAGGGTGCGACCTTTGGTCGCGTTGGGGGAAATCAATTGATGGTGTACGTGATCTGGATCAATTGACTTGGCAAGTATGGATGGTTTTCGGCGGCAGGTTGGTTATTTGTCCCATGGATCTGTCTGTGCAAAATGCTTGGGCCCGCACCGCCGGCATTGCGCATGCGGCACGGCGAGCCTCTGGGGTGGAATGGTTGTAACGGTGCTCTTTATATTCTGCCTGTCAGTCCTTGAGAGATTACTCCCCACTCATTTGAGATTTTGCATACCAAGTGAAGTAGGAACAGCAACGTATTTTCTATAGGAAATAATGTTAAACACTTGTTCAAAATTCAGAGGGAACGGTTGGTGGAGGTGTTCCCACGAAAGGTGGGTTACCTATAACCGTTTTTAATTGAGGAACTGTCAATGACTGCTACTAGTGGTGTTTCTTATAACCCTTCGTTGGCGCCGGTAGAGGCTTCTAGAACCCCAACGGCGGCCGAGGTTGTCGATTTTTACAAGACTACTTCAGATGAAGGGCTGGTCTTTCTTCTGCGTATGGACTTTGAAAAGTTTACCGATCCGAAGCATCCAGGTTCTGTGACGCGTGAATCACTGGCGAAAATGGCTTACGCGGGTGAGCAGAATGGTGTCGATCCCTTTGAGTCAGCCTTCGCTCGGGCCGTCCTGGAAAGAGACGGGCTATTTGAAAAGTGCGATGGTTATGGCAAGCACAAACATGATGGAAAAATTGATCAGGCCAGTCTCGGGGCGTTCGAGGCAAAGGAAAACGGCCGATTCAGCCTCATGAGTGACAAGGACATCGCGCGGCACTTATTTGATAATTTCAATGACTTCAAGTATGTGAGCCCACTCAGTACGGCAGGTCGTGCTTTCGACGAATTATCGGTTCCACGACTTCAGCGTGTACTCACTTCGAAGACCTCCAGTGATGAACAAAAAATGTTCGTGCGTGAACTGTTGAGTCGTCCTGAGTTATTGCAGCAGTTAGGGTTCGAGGGTAATTACTCATCGGTCGTTCGTAATGATGTGGAGAAGAAACTTCCGCACATCAAGTAAGTGCAAGAAGTCGATAGGGCGTTATGGATTGTCAATACCTCAACGTCCTATCTCCATGGGTAGGCTGTAAATATACGCTGCCAGCCAGTACATCTTGTCCTTGTCGATCATCACGCTCTAAAAACGCGCATACGGACATATGTAGATGCGCACTTGTTCGCGCAGTATGAACTTTCTTCGTTTCAAGTCGGCTGCTCTGTCGCGGTCAGTGGGCAGCGGGGGAGATTGTAAGTTGGCATGTGCGGTGTGGAACTGAGTGTTTGGGTCGGTCACTTAACAACTGCAAGTCACTCACGAATAACGAGGTCGAAATGAACAGTTCAAACATTGATTCACATGTACGCCGGCATATTGGGATGCCTATAGATCTACGGCCGCCTTTGCCTCCAGAGCCAAACCGCTACAAAGACTGGAGTGACAGGGATTTAAGTAAACAGCTTGCAGGTCGGTTTGAACATCTTGCAGACCCTAACCAGAAAGAATTCATTACGCTGCTTTCGCTCAAGGAAGCTGCATTCAATCCTGGCCGGGCGGGTGTTGGTTGGGAGGATTCACAGCTTGCCAAAGAGGTTCTCAAGCGTGGAAACCTGATGGATAAGCTCGACGTGGACCGCAACGGCAATTTGGACGGGAAGATAGATAAGGAAAACATTCGACTCGTCATTCGTTCGGAGTCGGCACCTAAGCTGGACATCGTGCCTCCCCGGCACCGACCTGAGGTTTATGATCATTTTGGTCGTCCTGAGTGGCTTCCGCGGCCGCCCGGCATCAGCGATGTACTACCAAAGAATCGCTTTGCGCTGAACGAATAACCGACTGCCTGCATGGGTCGTGACTGCTCGATCAGTGAGGCGGCCTGGTTTACAGGGAGATGCCGTGCACACGATCGACAGTCGCCCGCCATGAATAAAAAAAGCCCTGACAGTATCAACTGTGCAGGGCTTTTTATTTGCCGCAGTACTTACTGTTCCCCAGCCTTCTTATCGCCATGGGACAAGCTGTACACATAGGCAGCCAACAAGTGCACCTTGTCGTTGCCCTGCATTTGCTCCTGGGCCGGCATCTGGCCCTGGCGGCCATAACGGATGGTCTGCTGCAGTTGCGCGAAGCTCGAACCGTAGATGAATGCACCCGGGTGGGTCAGATCGGGCGCGCCCATCGCTGGGGTGCCTTTGCCGGCCGGGCCGTGGCAGGCCACGCAGTTGGTGGCGAAAAGTTTTTCGCCGTTGGCCACGTCGGCCTTGGCGCCTTCCGGCAGCTTGCGGCCATCGAGGTTGGTCAGCACGAAACCGGCCACGTCGGCCACGCCTTGTTCGCCAATCACTTCAGCCCAGGCTGGCATGACTGCGTGGCGGCCTTTGAGGATGGTTTCCTTGATGGTTGCCGGCTCGCCGCCCCAGCGCCAGTCGGCGTCGGTCAGGTTAGGGAAGCCGTAGGCACCCTTGGCGTCGGAACCATGGCACACCGAGCAGTTGGAGGCGAACAAGCGGCCGCCCATCTTCAAGGCTTGCGGGTCCTTGGCTACTTCTTCAATGGGCATCGACGCGAATTTGGCGAAAATCGGCCCGAACTTGGCTTCCGACTTGGCCATTTCCTTTTCCCACTCGTGTACGCCGGTCCAGCCGGTCTGGCCGTTGGCGAAGGGGGTTTGCTTGTCGTTGTCGAGGTAGTTGTAGCCCGGCAGCACACCTTTCCAGTTGCCCAGGCCGGGGTACAGCACCAGGTAGCCGAGGGCGAAGACGATGGTGCCGACAAACAGCATGAACCACCATTTTGGCAGCGGGTTGTCGTACTCCTCGATGCCGTCGAACGAGTGGCCGACGGTTTCGTCGGTTTGTTCGCTGCGCTGCCCCCTGCGGGTCGACAGCAACAGCCAGGTCAGGGCGAAGATGGTTCCCAGACTGAGGACTGTGACGTACAGACTCCAGAACGTAGTCATTCTTTGTTACTCCTAGAAGCGTGCTCGACGTGCTTGATGGCTTCGGGATCATCCGCAAAAGGCAGCATGGTTGCGTCGTCAAACTCCGACTTGCGGCGGGGGCTGAACACCCACAACGCCAGGCCGATAAAGGCCACCATCACCACAACGGTGCCCAGGCCTCGAATCATCCCGATATCCATGTAGGTCACCGTTTGCTTTTGATGATGGTGCCAAGGCCTTGCAGGTAGGCCACCAGCGCGTCCATTTCGGTCTTGCCCTTCACGGCTGCGGCTGCACCGGCGATGTCTTCATCGGTGTAGGGCACGCCCAGGGTGCGCAAGACTTCCATTTTCTTCGCGGTGTCCTTGCCGTCGAGCTTGTTTTCCACGAGGAACGGGTACGCCGGCATTTTCGACTCAGGCACCACGTTGCGCGGGTTGTACAAGTGCGCACGCTGCCAGTCATCGGAGTAACGTCCGCCGACACGGGCGAGGTCCGGCCCGGTGCGCTTGGAGCCCCACAGGAACGGGTGGTCCCACACGCTTTCGCCGGCGACCGAGTAGTGGCCGTAGCGTTCGGTTTCGGCGCGGAACGGGCGGATCATCTGCGAGTGGCAGCCGACACAACCGTTGGCGATGTAGACGTCGCGGCCTTCCAGTTCAAGGGCGGTGCGCGGCTTCATGCCTTCCACCGGCTTGTTGGTGACGTCCTGGAAGAACAGCGGAACGATCTGGGTCAGGCCGCCGATACTCACGGCGATGACCATGAAGAAGGCCAGCAGGCCGATATTCTTCTCGACTACTTCATGCTTCATCAGTGCGCTCCCACTACGGCGATCTTGGCGGCGGCTTCAGCTTCTACCGGGTCGGCGGCACGCACGGTGCGCCAGACGTTGTAGGCCATCAGGAACATGCCGGAGGCAAAGAATGCACCGCCCAGGGCGCGCACGATGAAACCCGGATGGCTGGCTTGCAGCGCTTCGACGAAGGAGTAGGTGAGGGTGCCGTCATCGTTGATTGCACGCCACATCAGGCCCTGGGTGATGCCGTTGACCCACATCGAGGCGATGTAGAGCACGGTGCCGATGGTGGCCAGCCAGAAGTGCGCATTTATCAGGCCCACGCTGTGCATCTGCGGGCGGCCGAACAGTTTCGGGATCATGTGGTACAGCGCACCGATGGAGATCATCGCCACCCAACCGAGGGCGCCGGCGTGAACGTGGCCGATGGTCCAGTCGGTGTAGTGGGACAGCGAGTTGACGGTCTTGATCGCCATCATCGGGCCTTCAAACGTGGACATGCCGTAGAACGCCAGCGAGACCACGAGGAAGCGCAGGATCGGGTCGGTGCGCAATTTATGCCAGGCGCCCGACAGGGTCATCATGCCGTTGATCATGCCGCCCCAGCTCGGGGCCAGCAGGATGATCGACATCGCCATGCCCAGCGACTGCGCCCAATCCGGCAGCGCGGTGTAGTGCAAGTGGTGCGGGCCGGCCCAGATGTACAGGGTGATAAGCGCCCAGAAGTGCACGATGGACAAGCGATACGAGTAAATAGGACGTTCGGCCTGTTTCGGCACGAAGTAGTACATCATCCCCAGGAAACCGGTGGTCAGGAAAAACCCTACCGCGTTATGCCCGTACCACCACTGGATCATCGCGTCCGTCGCCCCAGCGTATGCCGAGTAGGACTTGAACAGGCTGACCGGCAGCGAGGCGTGGTTGACGATGTGCAGCATCGCCGTGACCAGGATGAAGGCACCGTAGAACCAGTTGCCCACATAGATGTGCTTGGTCTTGCGCTTGACGATGGTGCCGAAGAACACCACGGCATAGGTCACCCACACAATGGCGAGCAAAATGGCGATGGGCCATTCCAGCTCGGCGTATTCCTTGGTGGTGGTGTAGCCCAGGGGCAGGGTGACGATGGCGCCGAGGATCACGGCTTGCCAGCCCCAGAAGGTGAAGGCGGCGAGGCCATCGGAGATCAGTCGCGTCTGGCAGGTTCGCTGCACGACATAGTAGGAGGTGGCAAACAATGCACATCCACCAAAGGCGAAGATCACCAGGTTGGTGTGCAGCGGGCGCAGGCGACCGAAGGTCGTCCAGGGCAAGCCGAAATTCAACTCCGGCCAGACCAGTTGCGAGGCGATGAACACCCCGAGCCCCATGCCAAGGATCCCCCAGACCACCGTCATGATGGCGAACTGGCGGACTACCTTATAGTTATAAGCAGTCGGACTGATTGCTGTGCTCATTCTAAGGTTCCACGGTTTAGGTTTTTTTATAGGTAAAAATCGGCCGCAAGTATGTAGAAAGCGAGAGGCCAATGCAACGCAACGCTGACCTGTGTCAAGGCGTTCCACGCCAGATTCTGCGCCCTTTCCCTGTTTTGCGTAAGGACAAAATCGGAATTCGAAAGCTGATCGAGTGGACAGGAATTTTTTCGGGTCGCAACGCCGGTCGTCGCCTACGCCAGAACCGGTCCACTGTGGGGCAAGCGTAGACCCGAATGGCGGGAGGGGAAAGTTGTGCTTTGGAGGGGGTGTGACAAAAGGTCGCGAAGACAGGGCGGGTGAACGCTCGATTACTCGGGAAGGGCATCGGCGAGCACTTTTCTAGATTTATCTATGCAAAAAAAATTAGCGGATGGGAACCACCCCGGTCCTTTTCCCACATAGGAGAAGCAAATAGACCGTAGGACTTCCAGTTAAGGAAAATGTGATGAGTGTGAATACTGTGTCCAATAACGCGATGCGTGCCATGCAGCCGGCCGCGCAACTTTCGGCAAAATCCGACACCGGCAACCCGTTCACGCGCATGAGTGAGACGGAGTTGGCCAATCATCTCTCCGTTCATTTCGACAGATTCACCGACCCCAAACAGCCAGGTGTTATCACGCGTCAATCCCTTGAGAACATCGCGTATAGCTCCACGCAGTCTGGTGTCAGCATTGAAGATTCGCAGTTTGCACGTGCGCTGTTGGGAAACCACGGCCTCATGGACAAGCTCGACAGGTACGGCAATACCAAATATGACGGCAAGATTAAGCGGGAAAGCGTTCGCATGGTCGCATCCCCGGAGCACCAGAAGTTCAGTGTCATGAGCAATAAGGACATGGCCAACCACTTGATCGCTCATTTCGATACGTTCAAGGAACACCCGGACACTTTTAATGCGTCCAAGTCCATGCAGGGCGTGACCCTCTGGTCGCTTGAGGATGTAGCCCTTTCGCAGGCGTCGCCGCCTGAGGCAAAGATGTTTGCGCGTGAGCTGCTTGCTCGCCCCGAGCTATTGGATCAGCTGGGATTGGCGGACCGGGGGAGTCGAGTAACCAAACAATCGCTTGTGATCTCTCTGCCCAACGTTCAGTAGCGGTGCTCAATCAGCGTTGCCGGGGGGGATTGGCACCGCTGTACGCGCAAAAAAGCCCCGCCAGTTTTCACTGAGCGGGGCTCCAGGCCTGCTAAGAAGGGCCTACTCGGCAGTCGGCTTATCGCCATGGGACAAGCTGTAAACATACGCCGCCAGCAAATGCACCTTGTCATTCCCTTGCAGCACATCCTGCGCCGGCATCTGGCCTTGGCGGCCGTGGCGGATCGTCTGCTGCAACTGCGCCAGGCTGGTGCCGTAGATGTAGCCAGCCGGTTTGGTCAGGTCGGGTGCACCCATGGCTTCCATGCCAGTGCCTTGCGGGCCGTGGCAGGCGACGCAAGTGGTGTTGAACGCCGCTTGGCCGGCGGCCAGGTCGGCGCTGTTGTCCGCCGGCAATGGCAGCTTGGCCAGGTCGTGACGCACATAGGCGGCAACGTTTTTCACCCCGTCTTCACCGAGGATTTCACCCCAGGCCGGCATCGCCGCGTGGCGACCGTTGAGGATGGTGGTCTTGATCGCCTCGGCCGAACCGCCCCAGCGCCAGATGTTGTCCGCCAGGTTCGGGAAGCCATAGGCGCCCTTGGCGTCCGAGCCGTGGCACACCGCGCAGTTGGAGGCAAACAGGCGACCGCCCATTTTCAACGCTTGCGGGTCTTTGGCCACTTCTTCCACGGGCATGGCTGCGAATTTGGCGAAGATCGGCCCGAACTTGGCGTCGGCCTTGGCCATTTCCTTGTCCCATTCCTTGTTCTGCGTCCAGCCGTCCTCGTAGCCTGGCAACACGCCTTTCCAGTTGCCCAGGCCCGGGTAGAGGATCAGGTAGCCGACGGCAAACACCAGGGTGCCGGCGAACAGCATGAACCACCACTGGGGCAGGGGGTTGTCGTACTCCTCGATCCCGTCGAAGGCGTGGCCCATGGTCTGGTCCACACTGCCCTTGGTCTCGCCCTTGCGGGTGCCGATCAACAGCCAGGTCAGGCCGATCAGGCTGCCCAGGGTCAGTACGCAGATCCATGTACTCCAAAATAGGGTCATGGCCGAGTGCTCCTTATTGCAGGCTCTTCTTGAGCGTCGGATGGAGAGGGTTCATCGGCGAACGGCAGCAGGCGCGCCTGCTCGAACTCCGCATTGCGGCGGTTGTTGAACACCCACAGCGACAGGCCGATAAAGGCGATGGCGACGACCAGCGTGCCAAGGCCGCGGATGGTGCCCGCATCGAATTCAAATCCCATGGCTCACCTCTTGCTCTTGATGGCAGTGCCGAGCACTTGCAGGTACGACACCAGCGCGTCCATCTCGGTCTTGCCCTTGAGGCTGGCAACGGCGCCACTGATGTCGTCGTCGGTGTACGGCACGCCGAGGGTGCGCATCACTTTCAACTTGGTCTCGGTGTGGCTGCTGTCGACGGCGGCGGTGACCAGCCATGGGTAGGCCGGCATTTTTGACTCGGGGACGACGTTGCGCGGGTTGTACAAGTGCGCGCGGTGCCAGTCGTCCGAGTAGCGTGCGCCGACGCGCGCCAGGTCCGGCCCGGTGCGCTTGGAGCCCCACAGGAACGGGTGATCCCAGACGCTTTCGCCAGCGACCGAGTAGTGGCCGTAGCGTTCGGTCTCGGCGCGGAATGGGCGGATCATCTGCGAGTGGCACTGCACACAGCCTTCGCGGATGTAGATGTCACGGCCTTCCAGTTGCAGTGCGGTGTAGGGCTTCATGCCTTCCACCGGCTTGTTGGTGACGTCCTGGAAGAACAGCGGGACGATCTGGGTCAGGCCGCCGATACTCACGGCCAGCACCATCAGCAGCATCAGCAGGCCGACGTTCTTTTCAATCGTTTCGTGTTTCATCACTGACTCCTCAGGCCATCTGCGTGGCGGTGGCGGCTTCGACAGGTTGTGCCGAGCGCACGGTGCGCCAAGTGTTGTAAGCCATCAGGAACATGCCGCTGAGGAACACTGCACCGCCCACCAACCGCACGATGAAGCCAGGGTGGCTGGCCACCAGGGTTTCGACGAAGGAGTAGGTCAAGGTGCCGTCTTCGTTGACCGCACGCCACATCAGGCCCTGGGCGATGCCGTTGACCCACATCGAAGCGATGTAGAGCACGGTGCCGATGGTAGCCAGCCAGAAATGCGCGTTGATCAGGCCGAGGCTGTACATCTGCTCGCGACCGAAGATTTTCGGGATCATGTGGTACAGCGCGCCGATGGAGATCATCGCTACCCAGCCGAGGGCGCCGGCGTGTACGTGGCCGATGGTCCAGTCGGTGTAGTGGGAGAGGGCGTTGACGGTCTTGATCGCCATCATCGGGCCTTCGAACGTCGACATGCCGTAGAACGCCAGGGAGACCACGAGGAAGCGCAGGATCGGGTCGCTGCGCAACTTATGCCAGGCGCCCGACAAGGTCATCATGCCGTTGATCATCCCGCCCCAGCTCGGTGCCAGCAGCACCAGCGACATCACCATGCCCAGGGACTGTGCCCAGTCCGGCAGCGCGGTGTAGTGCAAGTGGTGGGGACCGGCCCAGATGTACAGGGTAATCAGTGCCCAGAAGTGCACGATGGACAAGCGATAGGAATACACCGGACGCTCGGCCTGTTTCGGCACGAAGTAGTACATCATCCCGAGGAAGCCGGCGGTAAGGAAAAAGCCTACCGCGTTATGCCCATACCACCACTGCACCATGGCATCCGTCGCACCGCCGTAGAGGGAGTAGGACTTGGTCAGGCTGACCGGGATTTCCAGGTTGTTGACGATATGCAAAATGGCCACGGTGATGATGAACGCACCGAAAAACCAGTTACCGACGTAGATGTGCTTGGTGTTGCGCTTCATCACTGTGCCGAAGAACACGATGGCGTAAGCCACCCAGACAATGGTGATGAGGATGTCGATCGGCCATTCCAGCTCGGCGTATTCCTTGGAGCTGGTGTAGCCCAGCGGCAAGGTGATCGCGGCCAACAGGATGACCAACTGCCAGCCCCAGAAGCAGAACGCGGCGATTTTCGGCGCAAACAGCTGGGTCTGGCAGGTGCGTTGCACCGAGTAGAAGGAGCTGGCGAACAGCGCGCAGCCACCAAATGCAAAGATAACTGCGTTCGTATGTAATGGACGCAGTCTTCCGAAGCTGGTCCAGGGTAAATCGAAATTCAGAGCAGGCCAGACCAATTGGGCGGCGAGAAAAACCCCGAGCCCCATGCCGACGATGCCCCACACCACCGTCATAATGGCGAATTGGCGGACCACCTTGTAGTTATAGGCGGTACTTAAAGTAGTGTTCATGGTTCCCCATCCACGGTTCAACCCAAGCAAATGCGGCACTTGGGCTGGAGTTATAGGCAGACTAAATAGCGAGGCAAGCATGGGCAAAGAGCACAAGGCCAGTATTGACGGGGATCAATGGGCGCAGTGTGTGCGGGAACACGGCTGGTTGTGGGATGTGGCGACAAGCGTTGCAGGGCATGAACCTGTGACGCTGATCCTGGCCCACGGCGCCGGCGCACCGATGGACTCATCCTTCATGAACGACATGGCTGCACGCCTTGCCGGGCACGGCGTCAACGTGTTGCGCTTTGAGTTTCCCTACATGGCCCAGCGCCGTGTGGATGGCGGCAAACGCCCACCCAACCCGGCGCCGAAACTGCTGGAGGCATGGCGTGAGGTGCATGCGCAAGTGCGACGTCATGTCGCTGGGAAACTGGCGATTGGCGGCAAGTCCATGGGCGGGCGCATGGCCAGTCTATTGGCCGATGAGTTAAGCGCTGATGGGCTGGTGTGCCTGGGTTATCCGTTTTATGCGGTGGGCAAGCCGGAAAAGCCACGGGTGGAGCATCTGGCCGGGTTGCAGACGCCGACGCTGATCGTGCAGGGCGAGCGCGATGCCTTGGGCAATCGGGCGGCGGTGGAGGGCTATGTGTTAGCGCCGAGCATCGAGGTGATGTGGCTGGTGGCGGGGGATCATGATTTGAAGCCGTTGAAGGCTTCGGGGTTTAGTCATGAGCAGCATTTGGAGGCTGCGGCGGTGAAGGTGGCTGGGTTTCTCGGCGGCTGTTAGGGCCTCATCGCGAGCAAGCCCGCTCCCACATTTAACCGTGTACATCACTTGGAATGCGGTCG